>DSAB01000003.1 GCA_011388275.1 bacterium
ATCGTGGAAAAATCCGGTCTGGGAGTGACCACGGCCAATATGTTCCGCTGGGCTGGTTACCGGCATCTGCGGCGCCGGTACGGAGTCGGACTGCGGGCTATGGAGGAAGGTCCGAAAGTCCGTGTCCTGCTGGAAAAAGGAAAGCTACACCGCAGCATCACCGTGGCCCGGGAGATGGCCGAACGGGATTTTTTGGTCTTCATGCCCAAACTGAAAACCAATGTGTTGTCCCACGCCTACACCGGAGCCCTGAAGCTCAATATCGGCACTGTCGACAGCAAAGAACGCATGTACCATCATGACCGGGATCTGCCGGTAAAGATTTCCGATATCCTGGAGGCAGCCAATCCCGATCTGATCATCACCGACGGCATCAAGTTTTCCTTCGGCGGGAATCAGATGACGCAGCACTGCACCGATCTGGGGGTCCTGGCCGTGTCCGCCAACGCCGTGGCCCATGACATGGTGTGCGCATGGCTGATCGGACTCGATCCTTTGAGAATCGATCATATTCGTGAAGCCGTTGACCGGGGTTATGGTCCTCAATCTTTTAAAGAGATTGAGATCATCGGGGATTATCCCCTGGAAAAAGCGCAGTCCACGGTGAAAGACCTGGATTTCGGTTTTCATCCAGTGGAAAAGTTCCCCTGCAACTTCCGTATCCTGTCAGGCGAGCCCCTCTGTATCGGAGGCTGTCAGGGTATTTTTCTGGACTGGCTTCATATGATTAAAGACCGAAAACCGAGGCTGCTGAGGCGTTTTCCGCACATCACGGCTGTTGTGGGAAGAATCAAAGCGCCTGTGGAGGATAAAACCGTGCTGCTGCTGGGCGACTGCGCTCAGGCGACACAAACCGTAAAAGCCCGACGCATTGTAAGAATTAAAGGGTGTCCTCCGACTCATAAACGCATCATCTGGGACATGATGACTCGTCTCTTTCTGCTGGCTCCCCTGGTCCGGCCGTCTCTGATTGTCGACGGGTTTGTTCTTTACCCCCTCAAACGGCTGAAGGGATGGCTCATGAACCTGCGTTTCCGTCCGGTCCGTTCCTGAATCCGGAGTATGGAAGGGCAGAAAATCCTGTCAGGGATGAGCGATATCAGGTCATTGGAGAAGCTATGAACCGATTTCAAAAGGGAATGCTGATTTCCATCAATCCGTCCACAGGGGAGAGTCTGGGTGAGGTGGCGGTAACCTCCCCGGATCAGGTTCGAAAGGCCGTCTCTTCGGCCGCTGCGGCCTTTCCCGCGTGGAAGGGCTCGGCTCTGACAGAGAGGGCCCGTATTCTGGGAAGGGCCCGGCAGATTCTGCTGGACCGGCGTGAAGAGATAGCCCGAATCATTACCCTTGAGATGGGCCGGCCCATGGCGGAGTCGCTGGGACTCGAAGTGCACGCCGCGGTTGATCTGATGGGATACTATCAGGCGAGGGCTCAACGGTTTTTGAAAGACCGGCCCGTTTCTCTCCATCATCTGCTTTTCAAGAGGCGTCAATCCTGGCTTCATTTTGAGCCCCTGGGCGTTCTGGGAATCATCGCTCCCTGGAACTGGCCTCTGCTCATTCCCATGGGTGGAATCGTGCCGGCTCTGCTGGCGGGCAATGCCGTTGTTTTCAAACATTCCGAATATACGCCTCTGATATCGGAACGGATCCGAACTCTTTTTATGGAGGCCGGCGTGCCGGAATCCATATTTCAAATCGTTCAGGGTGGGGCGGATACCGGCCGGGCGCTGGTGGATGCCGATGTCCAGAAGATCTTTTTTACCGGCAGCACGGAGACAGGCCATCAGATTTTAAAACAGGCCGCCGATGGGCTGAAAAAATGTGTTCTGGAAATGGGCGGATCGGACCCGGCCATTGTCTGCGAGGACGCGGATCTGGATTACGCATCCAGCGGTCTGGTATGGGGAGGATTCAGCAACTGCGGACAGAACTGCAACGGCGTGGAACGGATACTGGTTCATCGGAATGTGTCAAGCCGTTTTATGGATCTGTTTCTGGAGAAGATGAAGGTCCTGCGGGTGGGAAACGGGTTGGAGGATATCGATATCGGCCCCCTGGCGACGGAAAGCCAGCTTGAAAAAATGGACCGTCTCATGAGGGTTTGTAAGCAAAGGGGTGGTGAAGTCCTGGCCGGAGGCGGATCCATCGGCGGAGCCGGTTTTTATTTTAAACCCACTGTGGTCCGCTGGGAATCCCATGATCAGATACCCCGGGAGGAGGTGTTCGGCCCTCTGGTCCATGTTGTTGCATTTGAGGATGACCGGCAGGCTTCGGCCTGGGCCAATGATTCACCGTTCGGGCTGGCCTCATCGGTTTGGTCGAAAAGCCGGGTTCATGCCCGTCGTCTGGCAGAACAAATCCAGGCAGGGACCGTCATGATCAACGATGTCATCGTTTCTTTCGGCATGCCTGAAGCCGGCTGGACAGGGATAAAACAGAGCGGTATAGGGTGGGTGCACGGAGAAAAAGGTCTGGATGAGATGGTCAATATCAAGTTTATTAGTCGGGACTGTCAGGATCACCTCCAGAAGTACTGGTGGTTCCCCTATGCGCCGAGCCGTGTAAAGACCTTCACAGTTGCTCTTGAATTTCTTTTCAGCCGAAGAATCATGAAACGGGCGGCCGCCATGATCCCTGTGGCCTTTCAGTTTGCGCCCTATCTATTGCGCAACCGGCGGCGGAAAGACCGGCTCTGAGACAGATGAACGGAACCCAAATCCGGGAGAATATAATGCGTGGACGAAAGAAATGGATTCTTTTGGGATCACTAATAATTATCATTCTGATCCCGGTCTTTTTTCTGGACGGATGGATAGAGGCGGGTCTGGAAAAGGGGATGCAGGCGGTTACAGGCGCCCGCGTCGAGATCGACGGATTCAGATTCCGTCCGCTGACCCTTTCTTTTTCCTGGAAGCGCTTTCAGGCGGCTGATCCCGGCCATGCTTTTCGGAACATGGCAGAGACAGACCGTGTCAAATACCAGATGCAATGGAAATCTCTTTTCCAGGGACGGGTTGCCATTGACACGGTGTGGGTGGATAATCTGCGTTTCGGCACAGACCGGGCTGCAGACGGAAGGCTGCCCCATGTTTCTTCGCCACCCCGTTCCGAACGTTCCGGTCCTCTGGAACGGTTTGAAGCGGAGCTCGAACGGGCCATCCTCAAATCCCGCGCGCGCCTTGAAACGCTCTCCCATAGCGTGCATGTGGACAGCCTGTTGAATCGTGAACTGACCTTTCCCGGCCGCATCGATTCGGCCCGGATTGAATGCGGCCGTACAGCCTCACGCTGGGATTCGATTTTGGAGTTCTACCGGCCTTTGGACAGAGTCGGGAAACTGAGAAAACGGGCCGCTTCTCTGGATCCGCAAAAGATCAAATCCGTTCCGGAGGGCTTGCGGGCGTTGAAAACCCTCGACGAAATACGAAGAGAATGGTCTCCCCTGAAAGACTCTATTCAGGTTTGGTCGGTATCTTTGGAGTCGGATGTTCGCCGGCTCGGAAACCTGCCCGGTCAGGTCCGGGGATGGGCGGAAGCCGATTATTCGCGTTTAAGGGATCGCCTCGTTCCCGATCTGAATCCGGAGTCGGTCGGGGAAATGGTGTTCGGTCCCATGATGCTGAAACAGCTTCAGAACTATGTCCGTTACTGGAGAATTGTCCACAGGGTATTGGATAAAAACGGAGATGAGAAAACAAAAAAATCCAAAATCCGCGAGCCTGGCCGACCCGCCTTTCACCTTGGGATAATCTCGGCCGGAGTCCATACGAAGGATCAACGGGGGAACGCTGGAACCTGGCACGGATCGGCAACGCATATCACCACCGAACCGCGCGTTCTGGGACAACCGACCGGCGTCCGTCTGGAATACGCGCGGGATGATACAAGGAGTTTGATATCCGGGTTTTTCGACCATACCGCAGAGCCTGTCCATGACCGGATCGAGTGGTCATTTCGCGGTCTGCCCATCAAAGGATGGGATTCGGGTGAGGACTATCTTCCGAAACTGAAGAGCGGTCAGGGTGATTTGCAGGGGAATTTCAGTCTGAAAAACCGGCAGTGGGACGGCATTCTGGAGATTCGCCTTCATGATTCGGCCTGGAATTTTCAGGGCGAATCGGTGCTGAGTCGTATCTGGAAAGGAATTTCAGGACAAACCGTGAAAGTCACGGCACGTGCGGGGGGTGGTGAGGGTTCTTTCCGATTGAGCGTTCAAAGCAATCTGGATAATCTGCTCTCCGAAGAACTGAAGAAGGAAGCCCTGGCGCGGGTGCATGAATCGGCGGCGGAACTCGACAGGAAATTATGGTCCGAATACGACAAGGCGGTTTCCGGGCTGAATGAAGAACGGCTGCCCCTGCAGTTGAAACTCGAATCGATTCTGTCCTCACTGAAGTCTTCCGGCGAACTGGATATTCTGCTGAAAAATCTTTCTGAGACGCTGAAAAATCGGCTGTAAGATGGACGGATACATTGATATCCGTTTTGCAGATTTCAGGTAAATTTTGTATATTCCAAATAAATCCTCATTGAACCAGCACAGGAGAGACCGATGATGCGAGAGAAACAGCTGCGTGCGGCCGTCATTTTTCTGATTTTTATTGTTGCGGCATCAGGGTTTGCCATCGAAAAACGGCCCCTGAAGTTTACGGATGTCATGAAATTCAGAGAGATTCAGCATGTCCGGTTTTCGAATGATGGACGGATCATCGCGTATACGGCACAGCCCGACAGGGGTGACGGCGAAGTGATTGTGCATGCGGGTGGAAAAACTTTTTCCATTCCTCTGGGAAGCCGGCCCGTGATTTCCGCGGACTCACGCTGGGTGGCGGCCGCGGTTGTTCCTTCGCTGGCCGAGAAGGAGAGAAGTGATCGCGATAAAAATGCCGGAAAACCGGAAAACGGCCTTGCGCTTCTGGAAACGGCGACGGGCAGGATCCATTCTTTTCAGCGTTCCGAAGATTATGTTTTCTCCGATGACAGCCAGTGGCTGGCTTTTCTGAGGAGTGGGGATACTCCCGAATCGGGAAAAAAGAAGCCGGGAACCGGCAAATACGTCGGAAAGGAATTGACTGTTTATCATCTGACCGCGGGACAGGCGGTTCACACCATTCCCTTTGTCCGGTTTTTTGCCTTTGATTCCACTTCCCGCTATCTGGCCTATGCCGTGGCGGATACCTCGGCCAGACACAACAGCCTCAATGTCCTTCGGCTCGACCATCCGGATCGGCCGGAAACGGTAATCGATTTTCAGGAAAAGGGAATCTATGAAAAGCTGACGTGGAACAATCGAACCGGCGTGCTGGCCTATCTGGCCGCGACGCTGAATCAGAAAGGCGAACCCGATTCTCCTTCGCTCTGGATATGGGATCCGGAGCAGGAACAGTTTACCGGTGTGGTGGGCATCGAAGGAATTCCGCAGGGATGGGAAGTGCCCATGAACACGCGGCTTTCCTGGTCGGAGGACGGAGAGAGGCTCTTTTTCGGCCTGAAACCCGCAGGGAAAAAGGATGACGGCGAATCCCCGGATGGGCAGGAAGGCTCAGGACTGTCCGATGAGACAGAGGAAAAGGAACCGCCTTTTGACCCTTATGATACGGAAGCGATTCTCAAAGGACGCGGCGTGGATGTGTGGCATTGGAACGATCCCCTGATCAACTCTCAGCAAAAAGTCATGTGGCCGCGGGAAAAAAACCGGACCTTTCTGGCCGTGTATCATGTGAGTGACGCCTGTCTGGTTCAGCTGGCCGATGAGCACATGCCCGACATCAGACCCGGGCGTCATCCCCGGTGGGCCCTGGGCATGTCGGATCTGCCCTATCGCCGGCTCATGACCTGGCTCGGCCGTTTTGCCGATATTTACCTGGTGGACATGAGAACGGGGGAGAGGGAGAAGATTCTGGAGAAATATGACGGGTTTCCCAGGCTTTCTCCGGGAGGCCGGTATGTCGTCTATTATGACGATGCGCACTGGCATGTTTATAACCGGGATTCGGGAAAACACCGGAATATGACCCGGGATATGAATGTTCCCTTTTATAACGAAGATCATGATTATCCGTCTCCTGTGCCCGGATACGGCGTTGCCGGCTGGCTCAAAGAAGATGCCGCGGTTCTCATCTATGACAAGTATGATATCTGGATGATCCCTCTGGATGACGGCGAGGCTGTCAATGTCACCGGCGGATACGGCCGGAAGACCCTGAGGACTTTTCGTCTCATCGATCTGGAACCCGACCGGGAAACCCATGAAAAGGGAGAAAGGCTGCTGCTTTCCTCCTATCATCATATGGACAAGAATGACGGATTCTATGAAACGGATCTTTCCGGGACCGGAGTGAAAGTTCTGCTGGAAGAGAAAAAGAAGTTCCGCTTCATCACCAAGGCCAAAGATGCGGAAAAAATTCTCTATACTCGCGAAAGTTTCGAGGAGTTCCCCGATCTCTGGACCGCCAATCTCGATTTTCGGTCCCGGAAAAAGATATCGGAGGCCAATCCCCAGATGGATGAGTTCGCATGGGGAAAAGCGGAGCTGGTCGAGTGGAACAGCCTGGACGGCATCCCTCTGCAGGGAGTTCTGATCAAACCCGCTGATTACAAGAAGGGAGAGCGATATCCCGTTCTGGTCTATTATTACCGGTTTTTCTCCCAGAGGCTGTACGAGTTTAATCAGATGGTGGTGAATCATCGTCCCAATTTCCCCTTCTACTCGAGCAACGGATACTGTGTCTTCCTGCCTGATGTCCGTTTTGAAGTGGGAAGGCCGGGATTCTCTGCCACCAAATGCGTGGTGCCCGGCGTGCAGAAGCTGATCGACATGGGGGTGGCCGATCCACGGGGAGTGGCGCTTCACGGGCACTCCTGGAGCGGGTATCAGACGGCTTTCGTGGTCACACAGACCCATCTGTTCGCCTGCGCGATCGCGGGTGCGCCTGTTTCCAACATGACCAGCGCCTACAGCGGGATCCGCTGGGGATCGGGCATGGCCCGCCAGTTTCAGTACGAACAGAGCCAGAGCCGGATCGGTCCCAGCCTGTTCGATGCGCCGCATAAATATATCGAGAACTCTCCGGTTTTCTTCGCCAAAGAAATCCAAACTCCGATGCTGATCATGTCGGGCGATGAAGACGAAGCCGTGCCCTGGTACCAGAGCATCGAGCTCTATCTGGCCATGCGCCGTCTGGAGAAAGACTGTATCTTCCTTCAGTACAGGAAAGAACCCCATCATCCCCAAAAATATGCCAACAAGCTGGATTATTCCATTCGCATGAAAGAATATCTGGATCATTACTGCAAGGGGGCTCCGGCTCCGGATTGGATTCGGGACGGCATACCGTACCAAGGGAAATAGATTCTTCCTTCAGCGAAAAGGGGATCCAGTCCGGATCCCCTTTTCGCTTTTCACCCTTTCCTATTGGGTTATTCGAGAAAAGTCATCCTCCTGCTGATTCTGAACAGATCGCTGTGATCCAGAAAAAAATAAATGCAGCCGGATACGTACTTATCGCTTTCATGATGACTTTCGATTGCCATTGGCTCCGGTGTGCCGCTCAACAGAATGATTCCTCGATTGCGCCTTCTCATTGGACCCGTTTGATTTGTCCGGTTTGTCTTCATCGTGTCTTTCAATTGTGGGATCTGCCATGCAGTATTAAGGCAAAGTGCATACCGCAATATTCGAAACAGAATAAAACTCATATAAACAGCAGGATAAATGGTTATGGAAAAAGCATTTCCAATGAGAAAAAGGGAAAAAAATTCCCGGCTTGAGGGTTATTTTTTCTTGATTGTTCTATGAAATCTCATTGCATTTTTTAGTTTGATAAAAAGAAGGTTGAAATTGTGGTTTTCATAGTTTATTTTAGGAAAGATTCGGCGTAACCTTATCGGAGACCGCCGATGGATCTTCAGCATCGCCAATCCGCGTTTGCTTCGTTTTCCTTATCCGACTGACTGATCACGGGAGCTGAGATGCATCAACTTCACTGGATCGATGTTTCTGTTATCATCCTTTTCTTTCTGGCCATCTTTATCATGGCGGCCAATTACATGCGGCGTGCTGGAAAAGACACGGGACAATTTTTTCTTTCGGGACGCAATCTGCCCTGGTATATCGCCGGAACGGCCATGGTGGCAACCACCTTCGCGGCGGACACGCCTCTGGCCGTCACCGAACTCGTGGCCCGGAACGGTATCGCCGGAAACTGGCTCTGGTGGAATCTGGCTATCGGGGGCATGCTGACGGTTTTTTTCTTTTCCCGTCTCTGGCGGCGGTCGGGAATCATGACCGATGTGGAGTTTATTGAGTTCAGGTATTCGGGCAAGCCGGCTGCCGTGCTCAGGGGATTCAGAGCCCTGTATCTGGGAATTTTCATGAATGCGATTGTCATGGGCTGGGTTCACAAGGCCATGGAGAAAATTTTCCGGGTGACCTTTCCCGGAATGGACGCTTTTGTTCTGGTTGCCGGTCTGGCCTTGATCATCGGCCTGTACGCTTCCGCGGCGGGCTTGCTGGGAACTTCCCGCACCGACAGTTTTCAGTTCGTCTTCGCCATGACGGGTTGCGTAATCCTGGCGATTATCGTCATGAACCTGCCTCAGGTCGGAGGAGCGGCTGCGTTGAAAACAAGGCTGGCTCCTCAGGTTCTGAGTTTTTTACCCCGGGTGGGGAGCCTGGGCGCCGAGGGTGTCACCGGAGGCGCGTTGGCCCTGACCGCCGGCTCTTTTTTCGCCTACATCGGTCTTCAATGGTGGTCCAGCTGGTATCCCGGGGCCGACCCGGGCGGGGGCGGGTATGTGGCTCAGCGCATGATGTCGGCCAAAGATGAGAAACACAGTCTCTTTGCCACACTCTGGTTCAACATCGCGCATTACACGCTTCGTCCATGGCCATGGATTCTCGTGGCCCTGGCCGCTCTGATTGTTCTGCCCCGGGGTGAAAGTCCGGAGGCTTTGGAACTGGAGAATCCGGCGCTTTACCGGCAAGTTGTAGAAGCCTATCCGCACGGCCGGATGAGCGAAGAAACCCTGGACGATCCCGAGGCTTTTCTGGCTTTTTATGAGAAGTATGAAAACACGGTGGACCCGGGTATCATGTATCCCAAGCTGATGATCCGCTATCTTCCGCGAGGACTGCTCGGCCTTCTGGTGGCGGTTTTCCTGGCCGCCTATATGTCGACCATTTCCTCACAGCTCAATTGGGGCACGTCTTATGTGATCAACGATTTTTACAGGCGTTTTCTCAGGCGAAAGGCTCCTGAAAAGCATTATGTGCGTGTCTCGCGGCTGGCCATGATCGGGATGATTCTATTTTCACTTTTTATTACGAAGTTTTTTCTCGGTACTATCTCGGGAGCCTGGGTTTTTATCATCAATGCAAGCGCGGGTATCGGAGCGGTGCTCATACTGCGATGGTTCTGGTGGCGGATCAACGCCTGGTCGGAAATCAGCGCCATGATCGTTCCGCTCGTGATTTACCCCTGGGCGGTGTATGGGTTGGGGCTTGAGCCTCCTCTGACACTCTACCCCACGGTTTTGGGCACCACGCTGATCTGGCTGACTGTGACTCTTGTCACTCCTCCGGTGAAGAGTGCGCGGCTTCATGAATTCTACAGGTGCGTCCACCCCGGGGGATGGGGATGGAGGCGGGTGGAGCGGGAAACCGGTGTGGCGGGAGACCGCGGGTTCGGCCGTTTGTTTGTGGACTGGATCTGTGGTGTTGTGTTGATCTACGCGGCTCTTTTCTCAATCGGTTCATTGCTGTTCGGAGAAGTTCTGCAGGCTCTGATCTATTCGGCAGTGGCGGTTCTGGCCGCGCTGATCATCTATCTGGATCTTCGCAAAACAGGTTTTTCGAGGGTAATGCGGTAACGCAATATATAAGGCCGTATTATTGTATCTATTCGCTGTCTGGAAAAAGCATGGAAGGAGGCCGACATGAGACATTGGAACCTTTTATCCGGACTGCTGCTGATTATTTCAGCGGTTTCGGCGGGACCGGCTTCGTGCAAAGATCTCGATTTAATGCCATGGCCCGAGCGAATCGAAATGAAAGACGGACGTTTTTATCTGGATGAGCATTTTCAGATTTCATTGGATGGTTTCCCCTCAGAAAGACTGGCCCGGGCCGCCACACGAATTCTTCGGCGTCTTGGAGGCCGAACAGGCCTGTTTTTTCCGCAGGACCTTGTCCGGGTTGAATCCGAAGAAACCGGATCGTGTGTCGTCGCGTGCGTGCGGGCCGGAGAACTGAAACTTCATGAAGATGAATCCTATACACTACGGATTGATGAACGATCCATCTCGATCACAGCTGAAACGGATATTGGCTGCATCAGGGCCATGGAAACCCTGCTGCAGCTGCTCGGAGCGGACACGTCGGGATATTTTTTTCCGGTGATTGTGATCGAAGACAGGCCACGTTTTCCCTGGCGGGGCCTGCTCATCGATGTGTGCCGGCATTTCATGCCTCTTGAAGTCCTGTACCGAAATATCGATGCCATGGCGGCCGTCAAGATGAATGTGCTTCATCTTCACCTGACGGAGGATCAGGGTTTCCGGGTGGAATATAAGGGGGATCCCCGGCTCCACGAGCAGGGATCGGACGGATTTTACTATACGCATGAACAGATTCGGCATATTGTGGAATACGCCGCGGACCGGGGCATTCGTGTGCTGCCCGAATTCGACATGCCCGGTCACGTCACCAGCTGGCTCGTGGGTGTCCCGGAACTGGGCAGCCAGCCGGGCCCCTATTCGATCAGCCGCGTTTGGGGCGTTCAGGACCCCTGTCTGGATCCGACACAGGAATTTACCTATGAATTTCTGGAAAAGTTTCTCGCGGAAATGGCCGGTCTTTTTCCCGATGAGTATGTTCATATCGGAGGCGATGAAATAAACGGCAATCACTGGAACGCCAATCCACAGATCGTGGAATTCATGAAAAACCGGGGAATGAAAGACCACCATGAGCTTCAGCACCATTTCAACGAACGGGTTCTGGAAATACTCACACGTCTGGGAAAGAAAATGGTTGGATGGGATGAAATTTTTCATCCTGAACTTTCACCCACAATTGTTATTCAGTCCTGGCGCGGAAGAGAAGCGATGATCGAAGCGGTCCGATTGGGTTATCAGACTTTTCTTTCCAACGGATATTACATCGATCTGATTCAGTCTGTGGATTTTCACTATCAAAATGATCCAATTCCCCCGGATTCTCCCCTTACCGATGAGGAGAAGCGTTTTATTCTGGGGGGCGAAGCCACCATGTGGGCGGAGTTCGTGTCTCCTGAAACCATCGATTCGCGCATCTGGCCCAGGACTGCGGCTATCGCGGAACGATTTTGGTCTTCGGGAACGGTCCGGGATCTGGAAAAGATGCACCGGCGTCTGAAAACCGTCAGTTTTCGCCTCGAAGAGCTGGGCCTTCTGCACATCAGGAACCGGCCCATGATGCTCAGGCGGCTGACCCATAATCAGGATATAGAAGCGTTGAATGTCCTGGTGGAAGCTGTGGAGCCTCTGAAAGGGTACCAGCGGGGCACGCAGCGGCAGTATACGTCCCATTCGCCTCTGACCCGGCTTGTGGACGCGGCAGGGCCCGACGCTCCGGCCGCTCGCGAGTTCAGGAAGCTGACAGACGCTTATTTATCAAAAGCTTCCCATGATGCGGTGTTGGCCGGGCGCCTCACGGAATGGCTGACGCTTTGGAAGGGCAATCACGGGCGGCTGAAACCTGTCATTCGGCAGGCGCCTGTATTGAAAGAGGTAGAAAGCCTGTCCCGGGATCTGTCCGTTTTGGCCGAAATCGGTCTGGAAGCATTGAAACGCATGCGTTCTGACGAAGATGATCGGTGGATTGCCAGGCAGGAAACGGTCTTACAAGCGGCCAAAGCACCCAGGGGAGGGCTGGAATTGATGGTTGTGGATTCCGTCGAGAAGCTGGTTCGGGCGTCCGGACGCAAAGAACGCAGGAAATAAGGGAGAGTTTCATGAGAAATGCGGCGGGTCTGCTGACAGTTGTCCTCTTGTTTTCAGGCTGCGGCTTGTTTCAGGGTAAATCCGGTTCCGGGAATGCAATCTCTTTTCTTCATGAAGGATGGGAATTCAGACAGGCGGGGGGAGACCTCTGGAGACCGGCCGAAGTTCCGGGAAGCGTGCACACGGATTTAATGAACAGTGTGATCGAGGATCCGTTCTTCAGGGACAACGAAGCTTCGGTCCAATGGGTCGGAAAAACCGGCTGGGAGTACCGGCTCGAATTTGACGGACGGCCGTATGTGGACACGTATAATCATATAGAGCTGGTATTCGAAGGACTGGATACCTATGCCCGTGTTTTTTTAAACGGCGAATCGATTCTCGATGCGGATAACATGTTCCGCGCATGGAGCATCCGTGTCGATTCTCTGCTGCACCCGGAAGCCAATGTATTGACAGTCTCTTTCCGCTCTCCCATTATGGAAGTTCTGCCACGCATGGAATCCATGGAGTATCAGCTGCCCGCGTCCAACGACCAGGGGGAAAAGACCAGTCCTTATACTCGAAAAGCTCCCTACCATTTCGGCTGGGACTGGGGACCCCGCCTGGTCACCAGCGGCATATGGCGGCCGGTATTTCTGCGCGGCTGGAACGATCTCATCCTGCGTGACACCCGGTTCACTCAAACCGCGCTGAATGAAAAGCAGGCCGATCTTATGGTTGGTCTCGAGGCCGAAGTCGCTGCATCGATCGAGGCTGAGTTTCGGGTGCTTGTCAACGGAAAAACCCTGACAAAGCGGGTTTTCATGCTCCAGCCGGGTATCAATGATCTTGAGTTTCCGCTTGTCATACACACACCGCGCCTCTGGTGGCCCAACGGTCTGGGAGAACCGTATCTGTATGATGTGAGAGTCGAAGTTCTGCTGTCAGGCCGAATCGCGGATGTCAGTCAACAGCGGATCGGTATCCGAACCCTGGAATTGCGCCGTGAACCGGATGAATGGGGAGAAAGTTTCGCCTTTGTGGTTAATGGAGTCCCTGTTTTCGCAAAGGGCGGGAACTGGATTCCCGCCGATAACTTTGTCAGCCGTGTGACGCGTGAACGGTATGAACATCTGCTGAAGTCCTGCCGCGATGCTCATATGAACATGCTCAGAGTCTGGGGTGGAGGCATCTATGAGCATGATGACTTTTATGATCTGTGCGATGAGATGGGCATTCTTATCTGGCAGGACTTCATGTTCGCCTGCAGCATGGTTCCGGGAGACGAGTCCTTTCTGTCAAATGTCGAACAGGAGGCCGTTTATCAGGTCAAAAGGCTGAGAAATCATCCGTGCCTGGCCCTGTGGTGCGGCAACAACGAGGGAGAAACCGCCTGGTTTAACTGGGGCTGGAAAGAAGAGCTTCCGGCATCGGTCTGGGACGATTATCTGGCCCTTTTCCATGACCTGCTGCCGGGTGTGATCCGTGAGCACGATTTCTCGCGTGCCTACTGGCCCAGTTCACCCAGTTCCAACTTGCTGGATGATGCCAACTCTCCGCGCATGGGAAACGCCCATTACTGGGGCGTGTGGCACGGGGCTCTTCCCTTCAGCGAGTATGAGAAACAGTTTCACCGGTTTCAGAGCGAATACGGTTTTCAGTCTTTTCCCCTGATGCCCACAGTCGAAAAGTATACCTGGCCCGGTGATCGCGATATCGAGTCTCCGGTTATGCTGGCGCATCAGAAACATCCGCGCGGAAACGAGCTGATCCGGGAATACATGCTGCGGGATTTCCCGAAGCCCCGGGATTTCGAATCGTTTCTTTACGTCAGTCAGATTCTTCAGGCCGAGGGAATCCGTATGGG
Source organism: bacterium (assembly GCA_011388275.1). Classification (GTDB taxonomy): domain Bacteria; phylum Zhuqueibacterota; class QNDG01; order QNDG01; family DSAB01; genus DSAB01. Next base: position 13,835 of record DSAB01000003.1, read on the forward strand.
GGCGGAGCATTTCCGCCGGATCATGCCCGGCTGTATGGGCTCTCTGTACTGGCAGATCAACGATTGCTGGCCCGTAGCTTCCTGGTCATCGATCGATTATTACGGCCGATGGAAAGCACTTCATTACTACGCCCGGCGGTTTTACGCCCCCCTGCTTTTGAGCATCGAAAAAAGAAGCGACTCTCTGATTGTTCACGGAGTTTCCGACCGGCTCGAACCGGTAAAAGGTTTATTAACCGTATACAGCCTGACATTCGACGGAACTGTCGGCAGGTCCGCGGAGATCGATGTTGATCTGATGCCCGGCCAAAGTCAGGTCTGTCTGCGGCTGGATGAAGAGGAGTGGTTTACGGGGCTCGAGCGCACGGAATCCTTTTTACGGTTTGAATTGAACAGTCCCGGGCGGGAGGCGGTATCGGCGATGTGGTACCCGCTGCCGTACAGGGAGATGAAAAGGATCGATCCGGAATTGACTGTTGAAGTGCTCAAAGCGGGAAGCACTCCGAGGCTGCGCGTCAGGACCCGATACCTGGCCAGAGGCGTGTACGTGCAGGCATCCGGTGTGAACGGGCGTTTTTCCGATAATTTTTTTGATATGCCGCCCGGCTCGGAGAAGGTCATTCATTTTTTTCCCGCCCGTACGACGAGCAGGAAGGAGTTGTCGAAAATGCTGAGAGTCAGAAGTCTTGCGGATGCATTTTAAAAGGCTGTTCCGAGACCGGAATTTCGGAACAGAATCCGATGTCCCGAGTCCGGTCAATGGATGATTCTTCAGGTCGGACCCTTGTATTCCGTTCTACCGCAGAACAGACTTGAAATTGTGCGGCGAATTGGTTAAAATCAATCATCAAACATTCGGAGATCATCGGCCAATGTTCTCAAAAATTATCAGTGCCGCTGTTCTCGGGATCGAAGGGTATGTTGTCGAAGTGGAAATTCATATGGACCAGGGGCTCCCTTCTTTTCACACCGTCGGTCTGCCCGATGGAGCCGTGAAGGAGTCCAAGGAGCGGGTCACGGCGGCGCTGAAGAATGCCGGATTCAGCCTGCCGCGGAAGCGGATAACAGTCAACCTGGCACCGGCGGATATCAGAAAGGAGGGTTCCGCGTTCGATCTGCCCATGGCGGTGGGCATACTGGCTGCCAGCGGGCAGATCAAGAGTCAATATCTGGATGAAACCGTCATTTTGGGAGAGCTTTCTCTGGATGGACAGGTCAGGGCGGTTCGCGGAGGTCTGTCCATCTCTATGGCTTTGCGCCGGGAACAATACAAACGCATGATCATTCCCGTTGAGAACGCCAAAGAAACGGCCATGGCCCAGGGCCTGGAGATCCACCCGGTCGAAACGCTTCAGGAAGCCATTGATCTTCTGGAATCGGGAGAGGGAACTCCTTTCCATGTGGATCCGAAAGCGGTATTCAACCAGGACGGCAGGTATGGAGTGGATTTTCAGGAGGTCAAGGGCCAGGAGCATGTAAAGCGGGCGCTCGAAGTGGCGGCAGCAGGCGGGCACAATGTGTTGATGATCGGTCCTCCCGGTTCCGGGAAAACCATGCTGGCCAAGCGGATTCCAACCATACTTCCCGAGATGACGCTCGAAGAGGCCCTGGAGACCACGCAGATCCATTCGGTCAGCGGATTATTGCCGCCCGATACGGCTCTGGTCGTGACTCGGCCTTTCCGCTCGCCGCACCACACCATTTCCGACGCGGGGCTGATCGGCGGGGGTCAGGTGCCCAAACCCGGAGAGGTCAGCCTGGCTCATTACGGGGTTTTGTTTCTCGACGAATTGCCGGAGTTCAGAAAAAACGTTCTGGAAGTTCTCAGGCAGCCCATGGAGGACGGCCGGGTGACGATTTCCAGGGCCGCTCTGGCCATCACTTTTCCGGCGGCCTTTATGCTGGTATCGGCCATGAACCCGTGTCCCTGCGGTTATTTTTCCAGCCCAACGCATGAATGTGCCTGCACGCTGCAACAGGTGCAAAGGTACCGGGCACGTATTTCGGGCCCCCTGATGGACCGGATCGATCTTCATGTCGACGTGCCGGCTGTAAAGTTTCGTGAACTCAGCGAGGAACGCTGGGGGGATACTTCAGAAACGATTCGTTCCAGGGTCAGGGTTTCGCGTGACAGGCAGCTGCACCGTTTCAGGGGGACGGGCCTGTATTGCAATGCCCATATGGGGTCACGGGAGATTCGGCGGTTTTGCCGGATCGATGAGTCCTGTGATGCGCTTCTGGGCAAAGCAATCGGAAGGCTGGGACTTTCAGCCAGGGCTTATGACCGTATTCTGAAGGTCGGCCGGACCATCGCCGATCTGGAAAATGCGGACACCATTCAGTCTCATCATATCAGTGAGGCGATTCAATATCGAAGCATGGACCGGGATTTTTCCCGGCAGATGTGAGACAGGAACCGGTTAATGCGGGAGGGAAGAGTCAGGCAATAAAAAACCCTGCAATGCAACCCCGTCTATAAAGAACCGTGTATGGACACGGTGGGTACCCTCCTGAACGTTTTTTACGTCCACTCAAAGGAGGCATGTAATACGCGCTCAGAGTCGGGTTCCCTATGATAATATTGATGGCTCTTTATAGTCACGCAAGGCTACCATTGCAGGGACTATGATTTCATTTTCACATCTAATTTGGAGATTTTGCCGTTCAATGTCAAGAGAAAAAAACACAGTAAAAAGTTGGAGCCTTTTCGGGCTTCTTGTTATGTGCATGCTTGCCTCTTTTCTTCAGGCCGAAGAGAGAGGCAGGGCGCGTGACCGGGGAATCGTGACCGGCATTCTGGACACGGGACCGCTCAACGCGATCACCGACGTCGAGGGTGTCCGGGTCGGACATCGAACGCTGATCAGAGGCGATTCGGTTCGCACCGGAGTGACGGTAATTCTTCCCCATGAGGGAAACCTGTTCCGTGACAAAGTTCCGGCCGCGGTGTATGTGGCCAATGGTTTCGGAAAACTGGCTGGGTCCACTCAGATTCAGGAACTGGGGGAGATCGAAACTCCCATCGCGCTGACCAATACTCTGAGTGTCAGCACCGGAGTTCGGGCTCTGGTGGAGTATACCCTTCGCATGAAGGGAAATGAGGGTGTCCGGTCAGTGAACGCCGTTGTGGGTGAGACCAACGATGGATGGCTGAATGACATTCGGGGCATGCATGTCAGGCCGTCTGATTTTTTGGAAGCGATAAGATCGGCGGGTTCAGGGCCGGTTGAAGAGGGCAGTGTGGGTGCCGGAACCGGAACCCGGTGTCTTGGGTTTAAAGGGGGCATCGGAACCGCGTCGCGCCGGCTTCCCGAAGAACTGGGAGGATGGACGGTAGGGGTGCTGGTGCAGACCAATTTTGGCGGTATACTGACCATCAATGGAGCACCGGTAGGTCGGGAACTAAACAACCATTATCTCAGCGCATTCAGATCCGGGAATGGTTCCTGCATGATTGTCGTGGCTACAGATGCTCCGCTTTTAAGCCGCCAGCTCACGCGGCTGGCTTCACGGGCCGTTTTGGGAATGGTCCGGTGCGGCGGTTTCTGCAGCAACGGCAGCGGTGACTATGTGATCGCCTTTTCCACTAACAAGGCGTGCCGTATCGGTCCGGCAAGCGGCATCCGACACTATCGGGAATTGACCAATGATGCCATGACTCCTCTTTTTCTGGCCGTGGTCGAAGCCACGGAAGAAGCGATACTCAATTCTCTTTTTCAGGCGACCGACGTAACCGGAGTCGATGGACATGTGTCCAGGGCGCTTCCTGTTGAAGAAACTCTCGAGATTTGCCGGCGTTACGGAGTTTTGAACTGGGATAAGGTGCTTCCCGGTCTGCGGAGAGGCAAACTTTCAAAAGAATCGCGGCAATAAACAAGAACTCTTATAAAAATAAAGGATGCCGTCATGGCAAAAAAAACTGTTGTTCAATTGAACGAACGGTCCGGAAAAAACCGTTTTCATCCTCTGTGGATTCTGATGGGTTTGACCGTTCTTTTCGCGGAAGTACGTGCGGGTGATATTCACTGGATCCAGGTGGATGGGCCCATCACACCGGTTACGGCAAAGTATATCATCGATGCGGTCGACCGGGCCGCCAAAGAAGACGCCGAACTTCTGATTATCCAAATGGACACGCCCGGCGGTCTGATGCAGTCGACCTGGTCTATCAACAAAGCCTTGCTGGCCGATGAGGTTCCGGTGGCGGTTTATATCGCCCCAAGCGGAGGGAGGGCCGCCTCAGCCGGAGTCTTTATCTCATATGCCGCCCATATCGTGGCCATGGCTCCGAGCACCAACATCGGTTCAGCCCATCCGGTGAGCATGGGCGGCCAGGATACATCCAAAGTGATGACCGAGAAAGTCGTCAATGACGCGGTGGCGCATATTCGCGGGGCGGCTGCGAAACGAGGCCGAAACGCCGACTGGGCCGAAAAAGCCGTACAGCAGAGTGTGTCCATTACGGAAACCGAGGCACTCAAGCTGGGAGTGGCCGATTTAATCGCCGCGAATACGGATGATTTGCTGAAACAGCTGAACGGCAGAACCGTTGAATTGAAGGAAGGGAAGAAATCTCTCGACACACGAGGCAAGCCGATCATGCGTTTTCCCATGAGCTGGCGATACAGAATTCTCGATAAAATATCCGATCCAAACATCGCCTATTTGCTCATGCTGGCCGGCATTATGGGGATATTTTTTGAGCTTCAAAACCCGGGGGCCATTTTTCCGGGCGCTCTGGGCGGCATCTCCCTCGTGCTGGCATTTTTCGCCCTTCAGGTGCTGCCCATCAATGCATCCGGTATTTTGCTGATTTTACTTGCCATTGTCTTTTTTATTCTCGAAATTAATATTGCCAGTTACGGGCTTTTGACCATAGGAGGTATTGTGTCCATGACTCTGGGATCGCTCATGCTGTTCAGAACGCCGGCTCTTCGTGTGTCTCTCGCGATCATCATTCCTGCGGTTCTCGTGACCGCTGCGTTCTTTATATTCGCCATAGGCATGGCGCTTAGAGCCCGAATGAGCAAGGCCACGACCGGCACCCAGGGCATTATCGGTGAAAAGGGAGAAATTATTCGTGCCTGCCGTCCGGAAGGCCAGGTCGCTGTTCACGGAGAGATCTGGAAGGCCGTCTCCGAAAAACCCTTAAAAAAGGGGGAGAAAGTGGAGGTCGTGGCAGTGGAAGGCATGGTGCTGAAGGTGAAACGGCTGAAAGAATGATTTTCTGGTGATTCCGAAAGAATGTTTCCGAGTTGTATTTAACCCAAAACAAAGGAGGTTGTTATGCCGGGCCTGATCACAGTCATTGTCATTCTTGTGATGATTTTAGTCAGTGCGGTACGTATTTTAAAAGAGTATGAAAGGGGCGCCATTTTTCGTCTGGGGCGTCTGATCGGATCACGGGGTCCTGGCTTGATCGTCATCATTCCCATCGTCGATCGTATGATCAAGGTGAGTCTGCGTACCATTGCCATGGACGTTCCTCCCCAGGACGTCATCACCAAGGACAATGTCTCTGTCAAAGTCAATGCCGTTGTGTACTTCCGGGTTATCGATGCCGGCAAGGCCATTGTCGAGGTGCAGGATTATCTCTATGCCACTTCCCAGCTCGCTCAGACAACGCTTCGTTCCATATTAGGGCAGTTTGAACTGGACACGCTTCTTTCTGAGAGAGAAAAGGTCAATGAAAATCTGCAGACGATTCTCGACAAGCACACGGATCCATGGGGAATCAAAGTGTCTCTGGTTGAAGTGAAGCATATCGACCTGCCCGAAGAAATGAAGAGGGTCATCGGGCGGCAGGCGGAAGCCGAGCGCGCGCGGCGTGCCAAGATTATTCATGCCGAGGGAGAGTTTCAGGCTTCCAAACAGCTGGCCGAAGCGGCAGCCAGACTGGGCACCGAGCCCACCGCAATACAGCTGCGTTTTCTGCAGACCCTGGTGGAGGTGGCCGCTGAAAACAACTCAACCCTGCTGTTCCCGGTTCCCATCGATTTGTTCGAACCTTTCCTGAGGAAGACCAAAGGGAAGTAGGGGGCCGAACCCAAACGATTCAGGAGTGAGAAAACATGAACTGGAAACGCGTCAAATCGGCTTCGGGTTGGGGTTTCTTCTACGGAATCGTATCTTGGGTTATTTTCACCGGGATTACCAATCAGACTCCGGCCATCGGCGTGTGGGTCATCATTTTGTCCCGCACGCTGGTCGGTTTTCTTCAGGGATTCTGGGAATGGAAGTCTCCATGGATACGCGGAGCGGCTCTCGGTCTTGCGCTTAATCTGCTGCTCGGAGGGCTGGCTTTGGCTCCTCTTGGATCGTTTTTTCATCAACTGCTCTTTGCCTGGTGGCGCGGTTTCTGGCTGATGCTGATTACGGGTGTTTTGTCGGGTCTTTTGACCGAATGGCCTATGAAGCAGACTCAGGAAGGGACAACCGAAGCGGAGTGATCCCGGCGGCGCAAGAGGAACCGTCCATGGCTGCCGCTGAAGCCGGGGACGTGTGTCAATAACGAAATGGGGGAGCTTTTTTGTGGCCTGTCAGGTGAAACCTGTGCAGACAGGGAAAGATCTGCGGCGGTTTATTCAATTCCCCTATCAATTGTACAGAAACGATCCGGTGTGGATTCCTCCTTTAAGGTCCGAATCCAGAAAGATGCTGAATACGAGGACCAATCCGATGCTGGCGCATTGCGAGGTTCAGCATTTTCTGGCTGTAAAAAACAACCGGCTGCTCGGGCGTGTCAGTGCGTTTATCGACAGGCTGGCCCTGGATGCCTGGAAAGAACCGGTAGGCCTTTTCGGTTCCTATGAGTGCGTGGACGACGACGAGGCTTCCGGAATGCTACTGGATCAGGCGCGCATCTGGCTCAAAACCCGCTCCATGAAAAAAATGCGGGGCCCATGGAGTTTCGCATCTCAGGAATGGGGGGCCCAGGTCAGCGGGAACGGATTGCCCCCCATGATCATGGCGCCCTATAATCCGCCTTACTATATACATCAGATGGAGCGCTTCGGCCTGAAGAAAGCGAAGGATCTGCTCGTCTACGATATCGACTATCCCCAAAACTACACCTTGCCGGAACGTTTCATCCGGCTGACGGAAAAAATCACGGAGAAATACCGGATCAACATACGCTCCGTGGACATGCGACAACTGAAAAGGGATGTGAGGATCATTGTTGATGTGGCCAATGAATCCACGCGGAATAACTGGGGCTATATTCCGGTTACTTCCGAAGAAGCGGATAATCTGGCGGCCTCTCTCAAGCCTGTCGTGGATCCTGATCTGGTCATGATCGCCGAGGCCGGAACGATTCCCGTCGGTTATTTGATCGCCTTGCCGGATATCAATGTGCTTCTGAAAGATTTGAACGGCCGTTTGTTTCCACGCGGTCTCGCAAGAATGGTATTCAGCCGAAACCGGATCCGGCAATACCGGATCTGGGCACTTGGAATCGTCCCCGAGTACCTGCGTCGTGCCATTGATACGTTGTTTTACCGGCGTCTTTCGGAGGTGCTCATTCGAAAAGGCGTGGAACGGGTCGAGGCCAATTATGTTCTCGAAGACAACATGGCCATGAACAATCCTTTGAAGAAGATGGGTTTTAAAGAGGCCAAGCGTTATCGGGTCTTTGAAATGAAGCTGTAACGAATGGAGTCAGGATCTTTAAAAATATCTTTTCAAAATCCGGCCGTTCGATCTGCCAATGAAAAGCGAAAATTTTCTTTCGCAATTACCCGCCGAGATTTTATCAGAAAAACCGGTATGCTGGGAGGCTCGCTGCTTTCCGGAGAAGTCTGGAGAACCCGGGATTTCGCTTATGAGCCGGTTGAAGCCCGCTACTATAGAAAGCTGGATGGCGAGCGCGTTCAATGCCTCCTGTGTCCGCACGAATGTGTCGTGGCATCCGGAAGGAGGGGGCATTGTCAGGTTCGGGAGAATCGCGACGGAACGTATTTCAGCCTGATTTACGGTCGTATCGCGGCTTTTCACAATGATCCCATCGAGAAAAAACCCCTGTACCATTTTATGCCGGGCAGTTTGGCTTTCTCCCTGGCCACGGCCGGCTGCAATGTGAACTGCAAGTTCTGTCAAAACTGGGAACTGGCTCAGAGACGTCCGGAAGATCTGCCGTTTGTTCTATACAGGCCGGAGGAGGTATCCATACGGGCACTGGAATGGCGATCTTCCTCCATTGCGTTCACCTATAACGAGCCCACGGTGTACACGGAATTTATCGTGGAAGCGGCCGCAGAGGCCCGGTCAAGGGGAGTTAAAACCGTTCTCATTTCAAACGGCTACATTAACGAGAAACCGCTTGGGGATCTGTGCGAAGTGGTGGATGCGTACAAGATCGATCTGAAAGCCTTTACAGAGAGTTACTACCGCGAGGTGGTCAACGGCAGATTGTCCAGTGTCCTGGATACTCTGATTCGTCTCAGGGAGAGGAAGATATGGACGGAGATCGTCTATCTCATCGTGCCAACGCTGAACGACGATCCGAAGTCCCTGGAACAGATGGCAACCTGGATCCGAAACAATCTGGGTGATGATGTCCCCCTTCATTTTTCCCGGTTTTATCCCAAATATAAACTCAAGAATCTGCCTCCAACACCCATAACCGCTCTTGAAAAGGCGAGAAACCTGTGTCTGGATGCGGGATTGCACTATGTCTATATCGGAAATGTGCCCGGACACGAGGGAGAAAACACGTATTGCCCGCAATGTCACAAGATGCTGATACAGCGCCTGGGCTATCGCATCATAAAGAATCACATTCAGAATGGACGATGCCTTCATTGCGGAAACGAGATCGCCGGAGTCTGGCAGTCTTTCTGATCAGGGGGTATATGGATGATACGGCGCATCACTTTTTTTTGTATCCTGTTGAATTTCATCGGTACAGCAAACGGATTTTCTGCGGATATAAGATATTCCGTTCATGCGGGACATTTTTATCCTTCGAATGCCGGTGAACTGGAACGACAAATCGAAGAAAAACTGAAGGAGGCTCAAAAACGGCATATACCGGGCCCGATACGGGCGATTTGGGTTCCTCACGCCGGATATGTTTTCAGCGGTTGGGTGGCGGCCAATGCTTATGAGCTGGTTCGCGGCGCAGATGTCGATGTTGTTATCGTTCTTGGAGTCAGCCACTATTTTCCCCTGAGAGGCGTTTCCGTGGGAGACTGGTCTCATTATCAAACTCCTTTGGGGTTGGCAAAGACGGATACAGTTCTAATCCGTGAACTCTGCAGGCACGAAACGATTCATACAGAAAGGCGGGCCCATATCCATGAACATTCGATCGAAGTTCAAATCCCTTTTATTCAAACGGTTTTACCCGGGCGGACCATTGTACCGATTTTGATAGGCCGGATTTCCTATGAAGAGGCAAGAAACACCGCCCGAATATTGGCTGAAGTGACCCGGGACCGGAAAGTCCTTTTTATCGCGAGTTCGGACATGTCCCATTTCCCCGGATATGAGGAAGCTTATCGGGCGGACGGTGAAATACTTCAGGCTGTCCAGGCCTTTGACGCGAGAAAAGTTTTTCGCCTCAATGAAACTCTGCCGCTGCAGAAAATCCCGGGTCTTGAAGCCGCCCTGTGCGGCGGGCCGGCTCTTGTTGTCACCATGCTGACGGCTCGGTTGTCGGGTGCGGATCGTGTTCAGGTGCTTCTCTATCGCAATTCGGGTGATGTAACCGGTGAAAGAAACCGGGTCGTTGGATACGGAGCCGCGGTTTTTTATCATCCGCCATCAATCAACAGGTCGGAAGGAGTGCATATGACAGCGGATATTCATTTCACGCGTGAGGAGAAGCAAACCCTTTTTTCTATTGCCCGAAAAAGCATCGATGACGCTCTTAAGGGTCGGATATGGAACATCGATCCGTCGGAATCTCCCAATCTGAACCTTGAGAGAGGTATTTTCGTGACATTGACCAACCGAGGGCGGCTGCGCGGATGCATCGGACATTTTGAAGCGGATCGCCCCCTCTATGAGATGGTTGCCAGGATGGCCGCAGCGGCCGCAGCGGAGGATTATCGGTTTTCTCATCAACCGGTGACTCCCGAAGAGATGGATGAAATTGATATCAAAATATCCATTCTCTCTGAGATGAAGAAAATCGACTCGATTGATGAGATACAAATCGGCAGGCACGGTATCTGGGTACGTCAGGGTTTGCGCGGCGGAACGTATCTGCCCGAAGTCGCCATGGAGATGGGATGGAATCAAATCGAATTTCTCGAGCATTGCTGTGTGGAAAAAGCGGGGCTGCCAAGAGACGCGTGGAAAAAGGGGGCCGATGTCTATATTTACAGCTCTCAGATATTGGATGAGAGGTGGGATCAGTAAACCGTTGATCGAACGAATGCGAGTCCGGATCCGTCGCCAAAATCTGACTTGCCTCGTATCTGCGACGTGGTTTGTATTAATAAAAGAGTTCTGCGAGGAATAGGTCGGTTCAATTAAAATATGCTTGTATCTAATGGAATTATCTATTATATTTCTTGATCGGTACCTCGGAATCTAAAATACGGAGGAGAGGATGAACATTGATTTGAAAGAAATTGGTGATGTAACGGTCATGGCGATCAAGGGAAACATGATGGGAGGACCGGAGACCATTTCCGTTCATGATAATATCAAGGGATTAATCAATCAGGGAAAATCAAAGGTCGTAATCGATCTTTCGCAGGTAAAATGGATGAACAGTTCAGGGCTGGGTACGATGATGGGATGCCTGACATCCTTAAAGAATGCGCAGGGCGACCTGAAATTGAGCGGAGTGACGGAGAAGGTAAAAAGCCTGTTCATGATTACCAAGCTGATTACTCTTTTTGAAACATACGACTCCTATGAAGACGCGGCAAAGGCGTTTGAGTAATGTTTAAGAGTTTCGGCGTTTATCACCCGGTCTGCAATTCATATAATCATGGTTTGGCTGCTGCTGAAGGGCGGGATTGAAACCCGCCCTTCTCCATTCCAATTCAGTCATTGTTGCAAAGCCGGGCATTAAATGGTTTCCCGGGGATCATTCACTCATCATTCATTTTATCATTCCCGCGAAAGCGGGTTCACTCCGCGTAACTGGGCAGCCTTGAATCCAGATTTTCTGTTGCGCAGAGCGGCTCTGCCGTAGTCTAATAACCCGATGATGCGAAATGACAATGACACCCAGTCTGCGGTAACGCATAAAATTAGCAGGAGAAAAAAGGCTCCGAAATACCGTTTTCATAAGATATTTCGGTACCAGGTAAAGGATGGTTGTGGAAGAAGCCCTGAAACAGATAGAGACGTTGCTGGCACAAGAACTTACCCGGTTCGATGCCGTTTATCGAGCCCAGCTGCAATCCGGATATTCTTCCATTCAATCCGTTCTCGATCATCTAACCATTGAAAGGGGCAAGCGGATCCGTCCGATCCTTTTTTTCCTTTGTCAGGGTCTGGTCGGCCGGCCGTCGGCGGAGACAGCCCATGTGGCGGTCATGATCGAGATGCTCCATATGGCCAGTCTGATTCATGACGATGTTGTGGACGGTTCGATGCAGCGGCGGGGAAGGGATACGGTGAACGCCAGATGGGACAATCGTATCTCGATTTTACTGGGCGATTGGTTGATGTCACGCGTATTAAGATTGATTCCATGCGGGCCTGAAGGAACACTGAATATCTTTTCCGACGTGGTGGATCAGATGGCTGTGTGTGAACTGGAACAGGCCCTGAGCAATCCCGAAACCGAATCGCCGGACGAGGAAACCTATCAGCGTATCATTTTCGGGAAAACAGCCGCCTTGTTTTCCGCGGTCTGCCGCCTGGCGGGTTTGGCGGCCTCAAGCAAAGAAAAAACACATTCGAGATTGTCCCGGTTCGGAGAGCTGTTCGGCATGGCATTTCAGATTCGGGATGATGTTCTCGACATCATCGGTGACCGTCATTTGCTGGGCAAACCCGTCGGTCAGGATTCATTCAACAGCCGGATGAATCTTCCGCTGATATTGTCCTGGATACGGTGTAGTGAAGAGGAAAAAGACTGGCTGCGCCAATGTCTGGAGAAGGCTTCCGAGAAAAACAGGGAGAGAATATCATCTTTCGTTCATGACAAGAAAGGCCACCTCATGGCTCAGAAACAAGCCGGCCGCTACAGCGATGAGGCCAGTGTTATTCTTTCAGGATTTGCCCGATCGAAATACCGGGAAGCGATTGAAAACCTTCTTGATTGGAACCTGTCGAGAAAACAGTGAGAAGCAAAACCCACATTATTTGGCTGATTGGAGTATTATTATCCTGCAGAAGAGTGGATGTTCAACCGGTTGAGGAGATCCGTTTTCTAATGGATACCTTCGTGCGTATTTGCGTGTATGAAAGGTTTCAGCCGGAGGAAGAGATCAGGCGCATTGTGGATGAGGCTTTTCATGCCATGGAATACTGGGAGATCCGTACATCCTGTTATGCGGATACGGGGCTTGTTTCGAGAATCAATCAGCAAGCCGGAGGGTCTGTTTTACCCGCTGATTCGATGTTTCGATACTTGTTGACCCGGAGTCTGGAAATCGGCCGGGACACAAAAGGCGCTTTCGACGTGACTGTGGGCAGAATCAAACAGCTATGGGATTTTAATGCCGAAAAGCCCCGGGTTCCCGATGAACTGGAATTGAAGGAGGCTCTTCGGCATGTGGACTGGCAGGGGGTTGATCTCACGAAACAGGGTGTCCGCCTGGCACGGGAAGGAATGTCCATTGATCTGGGCGGCATTGCCAAGGGATTTATTATCGATCGAGCTGTCGAAGTGCTTCAAAATGCAGGCCTTTCCGCGGGCATTGTGGATGCGGGAGGAGATCTTCGTGTTTTCGGCCGCATTCCGGGGCGTAACCGCTGGCGTATCGGGATTCGGCATCCGCGAAAGGACGGTGCCATTCTGGGTGTGATTCAATGCCTCGAGTCGAGCATCGCCACATCGGGTGATTATGAACGCTTTTTCCTGATAGACGGGATTCGGTACCATCACCTGCTCGATCCGAAAACCGGTTATCCTGCCTGGAGATGCGTCAGCGCAACCGTTGTTGCGGCGACTGCTCTGGAGGCGGATGCTTATGCAACGGCGGCCTTTATCATGGGCTATCATGAAGGAAAAACCTGGTTTGAGAGCCGGTCGGGCCTGGAAGCACTTTGGATCGTTGAGAAAAATGGAGAATTGAGCTGGGAAATGACTTCCGGCATGGAAACAATACTGAAAATTGAATGATAAGGAGGCTTTTATGCCGAGAACGCTGGTCACTGGAGGTGCCGGTTTTCTGGGATCCCACTTATGTGAATATTTATTGAATCAGGGGCATGAAGTCATCGCCATGGACAATCTGATTACGGGATCGATGGACAACATCGCCCATCTTCACAGTGAATCCTTTTCTTTCATCAAATATGACGTCACACATTATGTTTATGTTGAAGGTCCTCTGGATTATATCATGCATTTCGCCTCACCAGCGAGTCCCCGCGATTATCTCGAATTTCCCATTCAGACACTCAAGGTTGGGTCGCTGGGTACTCACAAGACTCTGGGACTGGCAAAGGAAAAGAAGGCGGTTTTCCTTCTCGCATCCACATCCGAGGTGTACGGCGATCCGCTTCTGCACCCTCAGCCGGAAAGCTATTGGGGAAACGTCAATCCGGTCGGTCCCAGGGGTGTTTATGACGAAGCCAAACGATTTGCGGAGGCATTGACCATGGCCTATCACCGGTATCATCAGGTTGAAACGCGAATTGTTCGCATTTTCAATACATACGGACCCCGTATGCGCCCTGAAGACGGCAGAGCGATTCCGACATTTATTCCCCAGGCCATTCGCAACGAACCCATAACGGTTTTCGGAGATGGCGGGCAGACACGCAGTTTTTGTTATGTCAACGATCTGATCGAGGGGATCTATCGGCTGTTGATCTCGAATATACACGAGCCGGTGAATATAGGAAATCCGCAGGAGATGTCGATTATCGAGTTGACGAAAAAAATTCTCAAGCTGATGGGCAGCCACAGCGAAATTGTTTTTAAGCCATTGCCTGTGGATGATCCGAAAATCCGCCAGCCCGACATCACCCGAGCTCGTGAAATGCTCGATTGGGAACCACGGGTTGATCTGGAAGAAGGGCTGAGAAATACGATTGAGTGGTTTCAACGGAAAATCGTCCGGAATGAGGCGTAACCGGAAATCTCATCCCGGGCGGATCCTGATCATCCGTCTGGGCGCACTGGGTGATGTTCTTTTAACCACACCCCTTGTCCGGTCGCTCCGAAGCCGATTTCCCCATGCGGAAATTGACTTTTTATGCAAGACGGCTGCGGCTCCCCTTGTGGCGGACAATCCATATATCACCCGCGTACTTTCGTTTCAAACCGGTCGGTCCGGTTCGCTCGGTAAAACCATACGGAGGGTTCGAAAGAAACGTTATGATGTCATTGTCGATTTGCAGGGAAATATTCGCAGCATTGTCATCAGTCTGTTGTCCCGGTGCTTGCGGTGCATTCGATCCAAACATTTTCGAATGCGCCGGTGGTTTCTCGTAAAATGGCATCTCGATCTTTATTCGGAAATCATTCCGGTGCCTTGCAGGCACCTGAAAGCAGCGGCGCCTCTGGGAGTCAGGGATGATCGTGAAGGGCTGGACTTGTTTGTAGAAAAGGAAGCCGCAAAGGCTGTTCAAAAAATGAAAGAGAGGTACTCGCACCATCATCCCGAAGGTTTGATCGCTCTGGCTCCGGGAGCCGGAAGAGCTACCAAGAGATGGCCTGCCGATCGGTATGGAGCCGCGGCACGCTGTTTTGAAGAGAAAGGATGGGGCATTGTCATGCTGGGCGGTGAAGACGATCGTGAAACCTGTCAAATTGCGGCAGGGTTTCTGAAGGATCCTCTGATCCCGGCCGGAAATGCGTCTCTGTCTGAAACTGCTGCCTGGATAGCAGCGGTCCGGCTGCTGATTACCAATGATACAGGAGTGATGCACATGGCGGCGGCACTGCGTACACCGATTGTGGCTCTGTTCGGGCCGACCACGCGGCATTTCGGATTTATGCCGTTCCGCAGCAAGGCCCGCGTTGTGGAGACCGATTTGCCATGCCGTCCATGCTCCTGTCACGGTACAGATACTTGCCCAAGGGGTCATTTCAACTGCATGATGACAATTTCCGTTGAGAATGTTGTCCGGGAAGCCGACATGTTACTGACATAGGGAAAGAGCAATGCACTCTGTTTTATATTTTGTGTACAACTGTTTCATCATCGGCCCGCTTTTTCTGATCTTTCATTTGACTGCCTTGATCAATCCGAAGATTCGAAGCGGCATTCGGGGCCGAAAGCATCTGTTTCGGGATTTGGAGAGAAAGTGCGCCCGTCTTGAGAGCAAAGGTCCCAGAATCTGGATTCACAGCTGTTCCATGGGCGAATATGAACAGGCCAGGCCTCTCATTCGCGTTCTGAAGGAGCAGATTCCGGATTCGGTCGTTATTGTCAGTTTTTTTTCGCCTTCGGTTTTTAATCATGTATCGGACGACGGGTTCGCCGACCTGTATTGTTATATACCTTTTGACTCCAGGAGAAATGCCGCCCGCTTTCTGTCAATAATCAAACCCCGTGTCGCGGTTATGGTTCGCCATGATCTGTGGCCGAATCATCTGGCAGAGTGCCGAAGCCGTTCAATACCCTTGATCCTGGTGAACTGCTCGATACGGCCTCATCATTTGATCACCCGTTTCTGTGCATGTCTTGTTCATCGATTTCTATATGGATATTTCAACCGAATTCTGACGGTTTCCCGGGAATCGGAACAGTATTGCCGTAAACTGTTCCCTTCCGTACCGATTCAGATGGTGGGCGACACCCGGTATGATCAGGTCGTTTGGCGCGCCCTCAGAGCCGAAGATGAAGTGGCTCCTCTTCGAACCATGAAAGGAGACCGCGTGGGATTTGTGGCCGGAAGCACATGGCCTTCTGACGAGGAGGTACTTCTGCCGGCTATACACAAAATTTTCAGTAAGGGCCTGCCTGTCTGGTTCATTCTGGTTCCACATGAACCGACTAGCGAGCATCTGAGAGCCATCGAGAAACAGCTGAACGGGATGAATCTGACGCATTTGCGGTTTTCACAGGCAATCGGCTCGCAAAACGGTTTCTGCAATGTTTTGCTGGTAGACCGCGTCGGGATTCTGTCCAGTTTGTATGCTCTGGGTGAGCTGACCTTCGTCGGAGGAGGCTTCGGCCCCGGAATTCATAATGTCCTTGAACCTGCTGCCCTGGGTAAAGTGGTCGTTTTTGGCCCGCGCCATAAGAATTCGCATGAAGCGGGACGATTGAAGGAGAGGGGAGTGGGATTTGTGGTTGATGATAAGAAAGGAACCTTTCTTCTTCTAGACAAGCTCTTTCAGGAAGAAGGCCGACTCAGAGAGTTGGGCGAACGGGCTGAATCGCTGATACAGGACAATATCGGCGCAAGCCGGCGGATTGTTGACCGGATTCAATCATTATTGACTCAAACCACATGATCGATCTTCAAAATATATCGTATTCCTACCCCGGGAGTCGAACAGCCGCTCTGCGGGGTGTTTCTTTTCAGCTGGCGCCCGGTGAAAAAATCGCTTTAATGGGAGCCAATGGTTCCGGCAAGACCACGCTTGTCCGCTGCATCAACAGGCTGTTGAAACCGTCCGGCACCGGTTCGGTCGACGGCTATGCCTTGGATCGGGAAGAGGATCTTTGGGAGATACGCCGGCGTGTGGGCATGGTCTTTCAGAATCCCGACAATCAAATCGTCGCCACGACTGTGGTTCGAGAGATTGCTTTCGGTCTGGAAAATTTGGGCTTGGGTCAAGCGGTCATGAAGGAGCGTGTCGAATCGGCTTTGGAGAAATTTCATCTTCAGTCACTCAGGGAGACTTCTCCTCATCTGCTGTCAGGCGGAGAACGCCAGCGTCTGGCTTGTGCTTCCGTGTGGGTGATGGATCCGCGTTATTTGATTCTTGATGAACCCACTTCTCTTCTGGACCCGCAGGGACGTGAAGAGATCATGGTATTCATCGACCAAGCCAGGCATGAATCGAATGCCGGCGTACTGATCGTAACACAATATCCGGAAGAAGCCCTGGATGCGGACAGGCTTTTAATCATGCATGCAGGGCGGCTGATTATGGATGATTTGCCTGCCCATGTTTTTTCTCATGAAAGAAAGCTGAAGTCAATGGGTCTGGGTCTTCCGGTCGAAGTTGAGTTGGACCGCCTGCTCGGGAGTACGATGTGAAGATTGTCGGAGAAAATCTGTCCTATACATACCGGTCTCCCTACGCGCCGGATCACCGCGCGCTGGACCGGCTGTCATTTGTTGTTCGGCCCGGAAGAATTCTGGGCATCGTCGGACCGTCCGGTTCGGGTAAAACCACCTTGATTCAGCATTTCAACGGATTGCTCAGGCCCGGCAGCGGTCGATTACGGGTTGGGCCTGTGGATCTGACCGATCCGCGGGCGGACATCAACTGGCTGCGCCGACGGGTTGGATTGGTTTTTCAGTTTCCCGAATTTCAACTTTTTGAAGAGACTGTGTATAAGGATGTAATCTTCGGTCCGCGGAATCTGGGTGTCTCCGGAGAGGATCTGGAAGCGCGTGCGGCATCGGCCCTCGAATGGGTGGGTCTCGACTTACAAAAGATTGGAAACCATTCTCCATTTCATCTCAGCGGAGGAGAAAAGCGGCGCGTCGCTTTGGCTTGCATTCTTGCCATGCAGCCTCAATGTTTGATTTTGGATGAACCCACCGTGGGATTGGATCGCTATGCAGCACAACGGGTGGAGAAGCTGGTCTTTCAGTATCATCGAAACGGCAAAACAGTAATCTTTATTTCTCACGACATGGATCTGGTGGCCAGGCTTGCCCAGGATATTATGGTGCTTCACAAGGGGAGGCTGCTTCAATACGGTTCCAGAACCGACATCTTCCTGGATGAGACTGTAATGAAGAAGGCTTCTCTTCGGCTGCCCCGGACGGTTCAGTATATGCGAAAATTGAGAGCGCGTGGATACGCCGTTCCTCTGAACATCTTTACCCTGGAGAAGGCCCGTCGGATTGTCAGGGGTCTCAATCCCGTATCCCGCGGATGAAATCAGACCTGCTGAAAATAATTCTTGAAAATTCGTGCTGAATTCCGTAAACTAACAGTGCACCAACAAACATTCATCACAGCACGAGAGGTGATTCAATGCGCGTGAATCGACAGAAGCTTCTGCTGTTTCAGATGACGGGTTTGATCTTGCTCTTTGCGTCTGGAGAAATAAGATCTTTTCAGGGGTCTCCGGATGATTGGGTGGATGGGACGCCCGACGGCTGCACAACCATTACCGTGGGAAAGAAGGCTTCGGCCGATGGTTCGGTCATTACTTCTCATACCTGTGACAGCCATCGTACACAGGCCTATCTGACCATCATGCCGCCGAAAGATTTTAAACCGAATGAACAGGTTATGATGGTAAAACGGGTCAATGAGGATTCTTTAGCCATGCCGGCCTATAAGTATGTTCCGACCGGAACCATTCCGCAGGTGCGGCATACATACGGCTACATCAATACCGCGTATCCGGCCATGAATACGTTTCAGTTGGCTGTTGGCGAATCGACTTTCGGCGGACGAAAGGAACTTCGTTCGGATAAGGGATTGATCGATTGTCAGCAGCTGGTTCATCTGATGCTGGCACGCTGTAAAACCGCCCGGGAGGCCATCACACTGGCTGATGAATTGACACGGAAATACGGATACAATGATGCCGGTGAATGTCTGACCATAGCGGATGTCAAAGAGGTCTGGCATTTTGAAATCGTCGGACCGGGACAGGGAAAAACAGGGGCTGTCTGGGCCGCTCAACGGGTGCCGGATGATCATGTGTCGGTCAATGCCAATGCAAGCCGAATCCGCGAGATCGACCTCAGTCGTCCCGATTTCTTCCGCGCGTCGGAAAACATATTTCAGGTGGCACGAAAGAACGGATGGTGGGATCCGAAAGACGGCCCGTTTGAATTCTGCTACGCTTTTGCTCCGGATAACCGGGTTTCCATGGCGAGTCGACGCAGAGAGTGGAGGGTCTTGAGTTTGCTGGCCCCCTCGCTGAATCTGCATCCGGAATCGGAAAATTATCCTTTCTCAGTCAAGCCGGACGAGCCGGTGACTCTGGATCAACTGGTGACCGTTTTTCAGGATTATTATGAAGACACGGAATACAACTTCGTCAAGAATATTACCACGACGGATGAAGAGGGGAAAACCGTGATTTCTCCGCTGGCCAATCCATTTATGCCTTATGATATGAATAAAATATTCAATATCAACGGGGGCTGGGGCTGGCGGGGTGAACGGACGATCGCACGGTGGTATACGATGTACGCCACCATCACCCAGTCAAGAGGCTGGCTGCCTGATGAAATCGGCGGCGTCGTCTGGCTGGCATGGGACAATGTAGCTACTTCCATCTATATTCCCCTTTACTGCAGTATTACGGACCTGCCTCATTCATACCAAACACCGGGGCGTGTTCACGGCTACTCACGTGACAATGCGTGGTGGGCGTTCAACCGGCTGGGCACCCTGGCGGCTCAGCGATGGGGTGACATGCGTTTCGATGTGGAATCCGTATGGAAGCCCATGCAGCAGTCTCTCTTCGATGAGCCGGCCCGAATCGATGAGCAGGCCAAGGTCTTGTATCGGGAAGATCCCGCCAGAGCCGTCGAGTTTCTTACGGCTTACAGTATTGAATGGGGAAATCGTGTCGTTGAAAGCGCATGGAAACTGGGCGATAATTTGTGGACAAAATATGACGGTAAATTTTAATTCCACCGGACTTTCGGGCTTATGGTGTTTCCATTCTCCGTTGTCCGGTCAATCAACCCCGTAAAAAATGCGGAGGTTATTGATGGATGTTCAATACCAGGAGCTGGTTATTACCTGTGAAGCCTGTAAGACGGTAAAGAAATTTGCCATTTCAGGGTATGAGGAGTGTCTCGAGATATTCAAACAATATCATTGTCCCAACGGCTGCGGCAGAAATTTATACAGTTTTTTTACTGTCGGTAAGATTCGCAATAAAAAAGGCTGAAATGCTGAGTTTCTTCTTGACAAAAATCAGAATATTATTAAATTAGTGCATTGAAGTACCTGGTTCTTTTCCAAAACGGTGAAGTCGATCTGTTGAATACTGCGGGAATAGCTCAGTTGGTAGAGCATCACGTTGCCAACGTGAATGTCGCGGGTTCGAATCCCGTTTCCCGCTCATTTTTTTTCGGCGGCGTAGCCAAGTGGCCAAGGCAGAGGTCTGCAAAACCTTTATTCAGCGGTTCGAATCCGCTCGCCGCCTCTCGAGTTATCATGCCGGGATGGCGGAATAGGTAGACGCAAGGGACTTAAAATCCCCCGTCCATTTATGGACGTGCCGGTTCGATTCCGGCTCCCGGTACATTCTATACAACGATCTGCAGGCCCGCTTCAGGCGGGTTTTTCTTATTGCATACCACCCATTCCGCGGAGTTTTTACATGGGCCGGAAATTGTATCAAACCGTTATTTTCGACATGGACGGCGTACTCACCGACAGCGAACCGCTGCATGTGCAGGCCGAAAAGGAGACATTTGCGTCCTTTGGAGTTACTCTGAAGCCATCCGATCTTTATCGATATATGGGCAGAACGCCCAGAATTCTGATTCAGGGTATTATCGAACAGTACGGACTGAATATCCATGCCGATGCATTGTACCCGCGGCACAGCGAACGACTCAGGAACCTGTACCGCAGCCGGGCGGAACCGATTCCCGGAGCCCTGGAATTTTTACGGCGATGTCTCCGGCAGGGTTTGAAACTGGGCCTTGCTTCGAGTTCCGAAATGAATTTGATTCGTATTGTGCTTCAAAAGTTTCAATTGAAGGACAGCTTTCATGCGGTAACGAGCGGTGATGAAGTCGGCAGAGTCAAACCCGATCCGGACATCTTCCTGTTGACCGCCAAAAAATTAAATTGTCCGCCGAAACGATGTGCGGTGATTGAGGATTCCGGTGCGGGAGTTCGCGCCGCAAAGGCCGCCGGCATGTTTTGCGTGGGATTCAAAGGAATAAACAGTCCGGAGCAGGATTTAAGTCCGGCCGATATTCAGGTGGATGATTTCCGGAGCTGGGATGGATATCCCCTCCTGTCTGAAGGCGTCCGGTAAAACCGATTGACACTTCTGCTGATCAACGGCATGAGGAATTTTTTCGATGAACATACGAACCGTCAGATATGAAGAAATCCTTCAGGATTTCTTTTTTCGTTTCAGTTCTCCGTCCGACTTGACGGATCTCAAGGCGTCTATTGCGGCCGGCGGGTTCGAGACACCCCTTCAGGTCATAGCATCCGGCAAGCGCTATCGAATTATTGCCGGATTCAGGCGCTATGAGGCCGCAAGATCTCTGAGTTTGAGTAATATTCCGGTCAGAGTCTGGGAGCCCGATTCACCGGTTGAACTTTTTTACAGAGTGCTGCTCGCGCAGCGGGCACAGCGTTCCTTTACACTCATTGAAAAGGCGCGTGTGCTGTTGATTTTAGACCGTCTTGGAGAGGCTCGGGGAAAGGCACGAAAACGGTTTCTTTCCATTCTCGACCTTCCGTTTCAGGAAGAGATTCTGGAATCGATCAGAGCCGCCGCCGGCCTGGAACAGCCGGTTCAGGAATATATCGAAAGGCTGAATCTGTCGCTGAAAATGGCGCAGCCCTTGCTGGGTTTGGATTCAAGGGATCAAATAACACTCATTCAACTTGCCGATCTTTTGAGAATCCGGGGAGTTGAACTGGCAGAAATGGTGGAATCCATTCGGGATATTCTGGGGCGTAAATGCCTCTCCCTGTCACGGCTGCTTGGGACTGAGCCTTTTAAACAGATTATTCATCACCGCGACTGGACACCGTCACAGAAACGCCGAAGGATCCATCTCGCTCTGGAAGAGAGACGGAATCCCGGTCTCAGGCAAGTCAATGAAGAGATCAGGCGGCATTGTGATCAACTCGGCATTCCCTTGTTCGGAAATATAACCTGGGATCAGACTCTCGAAAGACCGGGAGTTGAGCTTCGTATGCGAATCCATTCTTCAGAGGAGGTCGATCGCGCCGCCGGATGGCTGTCCGATGAGTCGCTCAGATCGATCTGGAAGCACTTGCTGGATTCGATGTCATGAAGCCGCCGTTCAGAACCATTTTGGTCGATGAAACGATTCGGCATCATTTTCTGACAAACCGGCTCCTTTCGCATGCCGGCGGCGTTCGTGTGGTATACGCGGATTCTGAATGCCTCGATGAGATCATTCAAGAGCAGACATTGTCTTATGGCAAACGAATGCTGCATCTGTCTTCGCCCAGAGGGGAGCTGGTCAAACCCTGCCCGGGAACGCGCAAGCCCTATTTGTGCTGCCGGTATACGGTCATCAATCAGGTGCGTCAATGTCCCATGGACTGTTCCTATTGCATTCTTCAGGATTATCTGAGCAGTCCCGTGACAACTCTTCTCATACCCCTGGATCCTGTTTGGGAGGAGGTCGACAGAATGCAGAAACAGGAACCGGAGCGTTTTTTCCGTTTTGGAACCGGAGAGCTGGGCGACAGTCTGGCTTTGGATCCCTGGACAAGCCTGTCATCGGAATTCATGCAATATTTTGCCGGCCGCCGTAATTGCCTTATTGAATTCAAGACCAAATCGGATCGCATCGAGAATGCAATCAAGAATCCGGCATCCAATGCGGTGATGTCCTGGTCGTTGAATCCGCCGGGAATCATTCTGGATGAAGAGAAAGGATCCGCGTCACTTGAGAGGCGGCTGCAGGCCGCAAAGAGGTGTCAGGATGCGGGCCTGCTTCTGGGCTTCCACTTCGATCCCTTGTGCTTTTTTACGGGCTGGGAATCCAAATATAAAAAACTGGTTCGTACACTTTTCGATTATGTCCGTCCGGATCGAATCGCGTGGATCAGCCTGGGTTCTTTGAGATATCCTCCGTCTCTTAAAAACGTGTCTCTCAAACGTTTTCCGCGTACCTCGTTATTTTATCATGAGATGATCCGGGGTCTGGATGGAAAGATGCGGTACCCCAGGCCCATGAGAATTCGACTCTACCGAAGTCTGGAACGAATCATCCGCCATCATGCAAAAGATATATTTCTCTATTTTTGTATGGAGCCGCCCTGGGTGTGGAAAGCTGTTCTCGGGGCGGCACCGGATGGCAATGCTCATCTGGATTATCTATTCGCGGAAAACCTGTACCGGCGGTTTCCCGAAATCGAAATGGATGAGCCGAAGAGAGAGCGGTATGGTTGATTGCGTCAACGCTTTCGGTCCGTGTCAACACAATCTTTAGATTTCAAATGAGTTCAGTGTGAAACCCTTCGGTACCGGATGTTTTTCCCGGTAAATATTCCAGTATCGGGCTCTGGCCTGCTCCATTTTGTCGTACAGAGGATGGTTTCTGTCTTCATGCTGTTCTCCGATAACCCGGCCGTCCTCGCCCACTAGAACCAGCCTTTGAGCCCGATTGAGAATTCCCGCGGATCCCACACTGCAGATGGCGACGATCTCTTTCTTTGCGGAACGTTCCACCAGTTCGCCATAGGTCATGGCTCTTTCTTCTACGTTGATGTCCATGTCGCGTAGAAGCGCGCAGATGCCCTGAATCGTCACAGATGGAAGGATCAGATTGCTTTCGGGAATCTTGACTACCGTGTTGTCCCTCAGGACAAAAAGGCAGCAGGATGTGTCCCATTCACTGATCTGTCTGCTCATGATCGGATCGTATGGCCGGTCGTCCAGAAAAAGGGCGGAACCCGCTTCCGGGTCGATTGCGCGGGCGGCGTCAACGGCCTTGATGCTGATCAGGTAATTCACGCTGAGTTTCAGGCATCCTGTTCCGTTTACTCCGACAGCCCGGACCAGGTTGGGCACAGCCACACCGGTGAAGGGTTCACCCAGATACCGGTCATAACGGCATACCACGGCCCGAATCACGGGATTCTGCGGAAAACTCACACCGATGGAAATATCCTCGTCATACGTAAATGGGCGCAGATAACCCTGGGCTTCCGCACCGGCGGTTTCCGTCAGGAATGATTTGATTTTTTCGTCCCGAAAGAAATCCATGAAAAGCGTTTCCAGTTTATCAACCGACGGAATCAGGGATTGCTGTTCGCGGCTGAGATTGAATGACATGCTTCGCTGAAAACGTTCCAGATTTTTATGCAGATTGAAGAAATTAACTTTGATTCCTTTTTCTGTTTTCATACAGAAAAACCGGATTCCTTCAAAGGCCAGGAACATGCCGTAATGGGTGGATCGGGACACGGCCGGTACCGAAGATTCCATGTCGAGAATGTCGATTTTTTTATCCTTCAGACAAAACCGCATTTGCCTGGATGCCCATTTGATTCCTTCGAATCCCGCCATTGATTCATCCTCCTGATATTGTGTGGTACTGGCTGAGCGAATTACCGGGTTCATTCAGTGAAATATAAGAAAATGTAATAATCCCTTCAAGAAAAAAGAGCCTGCTTACACATAATTTATCTTGATTTCCAGCCGTGCAACGTTTATATTATTCAAAAATGTGTTCTCACATAGTCTTCGCTTCTCCGAATCAGGAGGGACTGTCATGTCGAAATCAATCACACGCAGAGGGTTTCTCGGCCATAGTCTCGGATTGGGGGCAGGAGCCTTCCTGGCCAATCCTCTTTTGGCTTTTCAGCCTTCTGCCGGGGAAAAGACACCTCTTATCATCACAAGCCACACCAATGAGACGGGCAAAAGAGCCATGGAAGCAGGATGGGAAATTCTCACCGCAGGCGGATCCGCGGTGGATGCTGTGGAAAAGGCGGCGAACATCATCGAAGTGGATCCCGAAGACACCAGTGTGGGTTACGGGGGCCTTCCCAATGAGCACGGTATTGTTCAGCTGGACGCGTCCATCATGGATGGAAAAACGTACAACGCCGGAGCCGTCGCCTGCCTGGAAAAAATCAAAACTCCCTGTTCCGTGGCCCGTATTGTTATGGAACGGACTGACCATATCTTGCTGGTCGGGGAAGGGGCTTTGACATTCGCCCGGCAATGGGGTTTTAAGGAAGAGGATCTGATGACGGACAAAGCGAGAAAGAGCTGGCTCAAATGGAAAGAATCTCTTTCCGATATCGATGACTGGGGACCGCCGGATCATTTGAAGGACAATCAGAAGATCGCCGCTTTGTTCTCAGACCGCGAAGAAGTAGAACATCATTACGGCACCACCAATGTTCTGGCCGTGGATACAAAGGGCGATGTCGCGGGCATCACGACCACCAGCGGGTTGAGTTATAAAATTCCGGGCCGCGTCGGTGATTCACCCATCATCGGGGCCGGACTCTACGTGGACAACGAGGTTGGTGCCGCCGGGGCGACCGGGCGGGGAGAGGATGTTATGAAATGCTGCGCCAGTTTTTACATGGTGATGAGGATGAAAGAGGGCAGGACGCCGCAGCAGGCCTGTGAAGACGCTTTAAAATTGATTGTCGAGAAATATAAAAAGGTGAATCCGGAATTTTTCCCCAGCGAGAAGTTCGTCGCGATCAGCGCCAACGGTCAGTACGGATGCGCCTCCATGAAAGGAAGGGACCTGCCCGGCATGTCGGTTCGAAATCAATCGGGATACAACATCGCCCGTGGGTCGGTTTTGATGAAAATGTGAAAAATGACGGCTCAAGTCCGCTTCTTAAATCATCCTTCGTTTTATAGCATGAATAACTCACGAATCTTTGAGTGAAATAGCACCACTTCTTTTTCATGCGGTCTTTATCCCCGTTTGGATTCCCGATAAAAGATTTCGGGAATGACAGCCCCCCCAACTCGTCATTCCCGTCCCGCTTACGCGTGGATAAACTCAGGCGAAACCGCTCTGCGTAGCAGAGCGGTCTTGAATCCAGGTTAAACCGGCCTCCCTGTCGGATTCATGAATAATCCAGAATAAATGAAACACACGCAACCTTTTCCTGTTTACTCTCGTCTAAACCATTGAACCGATGAATGAGGCCGTGACTTTTCGGCTGTCCATGACCATTCCAAGCGAGGTGCGGTTTTATGAAAGCGAATACAATTGCTCTTCAGATTATGCTGATCATTTTGCCGTTGCTGGTCGCTTCGGCGGAAACCCGCGTCTATCATACGCGTAAAGTAAATCCCAAACCGCCGGTCATCGACGGCTGTCTTGACGATCCTGCCTGGGATCGGGTGTCCTGGCAAGGCGATTTTATTCAGCGCGAACCGCATGAGAACCAGCCTCCGTCACAGGAGACGGCGTTTAAAATTCTTTATGACGACAACAATCTCTATGTGGCTGTCAGGGCTTTCGATTCCTGTCCCGACAGCATCGAATGCCGCCTGACCCGGCGCGACAACATAGACGGTGATCTGGTGGCCGTGCAGATTGACAGCTACAAGGATCTCCAGACCGCTTTTTCATTCATGGTCAGCGCGGGGGGTGTGAAGATAGACGGGATTTTTACCAACAACGGCCAGAACGAAGATTACTCATGGGATCCGGTCTGGTATGTCAAGACAACAGTGGATGAGGGGGGATGGAATGCGGAGATGCAGATTCCTCTGAGCCAGCTTCGGTTCGCGGCCAGAGACGCTCATGTCTGGGGTCTTCAGGTGGCCCGCTTCCTGTATCGCAAGGAGGAACTTTCCCTCTGGCAGTTTATTCCCAAAAACGCTTCAGGCTGGGTGCATCATTTCGGAGAGCTGAATGGCATAATGGGTGTTCAGCCTTCCCGTCGTATCGAGCTGCTTCCCTATATGGTCGGGCAGCTGGAAACCATGGAGAAGGAGCCCTGGAACCCCTTCGCTCCGGGCCATCTGCAGAAGGGCAGCATGGGACTGGATGGGAAAATCGGCGTGACCAGTGATCTTACCTTGGATTTTACCATCAATCCCGATTTCGGCCAGGTGGAAGCCGATCCTTCCGTAGTCAATCTCACGGCTTTTGAGACGTTTTATCAGGAGAAACGACCGTTTTTTATTGAGGGAGCCAATATTCTGAACTACCGTCTGATGATGGGTGACGGCGACTTCTCTTATGACAATCTGTTCTATTCAAGGCGTATCGGCCGTGCTCCGCGCTACCGGCCGGACATGGAGGATGGCGAATATCTCAGCATGCCCATGAACACTTCCATTCTGGGAGCCATGAAGCTGACCGGCAAGACCCGGGGCGGGTGGTCTGTGGGAATCATGGATGCCGTCACGTCGAGCGAAACGGCTCAACTCGATTATCATGGCAGCCGAAGGGAGCAAATCGTGGAGCCGTCAGCCAATTACCTTCTGGGCCGTCTGCAGAAAGACCTTAGGGACGGCGCTACGAAGATCGGAGGTATTTTAACGCATACATACCGTGATATCCGATATGACGAGCTTCTTTTCATGAACCGCGATGCGTTGACCGGCGGCATCGATTTTCGGCATGAGTGGAAAGACCGCAACTATTTTCTGTCTTTCAATTCAGTATTCAGCCATATCCGGGGCGATGAATCGGCCATGCTGCGCGCGCAGCGGTCATCGGCCAGATATTTTCAGCGTCCCGATGCCGACCATGTCTACCTTGATTCCTCATTGACATCTTTGACGGGTTTTGGCGGCAGCCTCACGATGGGGAAGAACAGCGGTCATTTGCAGTTCACTGTAGGCAGCACGTGGCGTTCTCCCGGATTGGAGCTGAACGATATGGGGTATTTGCGACAGGCCGATGTGATCATGCAATTTGCCTGGATCGGATACCGGGAATGGAACCCCTTTTACATATTCCGTTCCATGAATATCAACATCAATCAATGGAGCGGATGGAATTTCGGAAGCGAGAACACATTCAACGGCGGCAATATCAATATCAATTTTCAGTTCCGTAATTACTGGGGGGCCGGAGCCGGCATTGGAATCAACGGCCGTTCTCTTTCCCCCTCGGCGCTGAGAGGCGGCCCCTCCCTACTGCTGGAGCCTCGATGGAACAACTGGGTACATTTTTACAGTGACAGCCGGCGTACGTTCACTTTTCGCCTTGGCGGAAGCAACACCTGGAGCCTGGACGGTTTTTCCCGCTCTCATTCGGTGCAGCCCTCAATCACGTGGAAACCCAATTCGACTCTTTCACTGAGCGCCAACCCGTTCTTTTCGGTTAACAAGCAGGATTTGCAGTATATCAAGACGTTGAAAGATCCAGACCGGTATCTGTTCGGCCGAATCGATCAGAAAACGCTCGGCCTTACCCTGAGGCTGAACTGTTTCATCACTCCCGAATTATCAGTACAGTATTACGGGCAGCCGTTCGTGTCTGCCGGGCATTACGCGAAACTCAGGAAGATCGTAAATCCGCGTGCCGATGTGTATCATGATCGTTACCATGTGTATACGCAAGATGAAATCACTTATGATACACAGACCGGAAGTTATCTCATCGATGATAACGGGGACGGAGCGGTCGATTTTTCAGTGAATAATCCGGATTTCAACTTCAGGGAATTTCGTTCCAATCTGGTGATTCGGTTGGAATACAGCCCCGGATCCACACTGTTTTTGGTCTGGTCACAGGGGCGTTCCGGGGTCATCGGAGATGGAAGCTTTTTATGGTATCAGGATATGCGAGACCTTTTTGAGATTCCACCCTACAATGTTTTTCTAATAAAGTTCAACCGGTGGTTCTCATTGTGATTGAGAACCTGAAAAGGAAGGATGGCATTTTTAAACGTTTCCTGCTTATTCACTCTACGGGCGGTCAAGATATTCGCTCATCGCTTTTCCCAGACGCCGGATTCCTGTCTCAATCTCTTCTTCATTGAGAGAGGAGATGGAAAGACGAAAACCATTGCGTTTTTCTTCCTGCTGAGGAAAGAATTTTTCCCCCATGGCGATCCGTATTCCGCGGCGCAGCAGAAAACCTTCCAGTCCGCAGTCACTTTTCATACAACCGTTCCACTGGACCCAGATCAGATAACCTCCTGATGGCCGGGTCCAGCGTACACCCTTGGGCATGCAGGTTTCGAGAGCCCGCAAAGCACATTGCATGCGCTTGCGGTAGGTTCTGTGAATCCGATGAACATGCTGCTCGAAGTGCCCGAACCGGCAGAAGTCGTGCAGCGCGGCCTGAGTGATGGTGTTGGTCGAAAGATCGGAAAACCGTTTGATTGCGAGAAGCCGCCTGATGCATTCCTGGTCCGCCGCGATCCAGCCGAGCCGCAGACCCGGAAACAGGACTTTGGAAAATGTACCGACGTAGAGGACCACATGGTTTTTATCCATGGATTTGATAGGCAGTGGAACCCGACCGAAATATTTCATCTCTTCTTCAAATGCATCTTCGATCAGCGGAACGCCGTGCGATTCACAGAGAGACAGAAGATTTTCACGGTGATTCTGGTCTGTGGTGATGCCTGTAGGATTCTGAAAGTTGGGCATGGTGTAGACAAAAGAGATCTTTTGGGTTTTCAATGCCGAAGCCAATTGATCGAGGTCCATGCCCTGCCGGGTCATGGCAACAGGAACCACCTGAATATCATAAGCGTCCAGAACAGGCAGAATCAGAGAGTAGGTGGGTGATTCCACAATAACCGGTTTTTGCGGCATGGCCAGCATGCGCACGATCAGCTCGAAAGCATTCTGGGAACCGTTGGTGATGAGTATTTCATCCCTGGAGATCAGAATTCCATGGATTCGCAGGCGCTGGGCAATATCGTCTCTCAGGGGCAGAAATCCCTGCGGGTCTCCGTAGTTCAGCAGGAAGGGACCTTGACTCATGGCCCGGTTCAGGCATCTTCGAAACAATTCATGGGGGAACAACCGGCAGTCCAGATCGAAACGGGCCATGTCAATCAGGTTCCCGCCAGGCGTGCCGGGTGCCGTCTCCTCCCGAATGGATTCGTAGGCGCGCCGGGCCGCGGGTGTTGATGCGGAACTCCACGGGATGCGCCCCTTGTGGGGTCCTGGAGGGGCGATCTGCTTTCGTCTGCGAACCGTGGAATAGGATCCCGGCCGACTCTGAATATAACCCATGGCCCATAATTCTTCATACGCTCTGGTAACGGTTGAACGATGAACAGAGAGCGTGTCGGCCAGAACACGGGTCGGAGGAAGACGGTCACCGGGGCGAAGCGTTCCTTCGTCAACAAGAGTCTGTATTTGATTGGAGATTTGCCGATAGAGAGGGATTTTCGAACGAGTGTCCAGATGGAGCAGCAGCATGTCGATTGCCTCCGCTTTGCGGTTTGAATGATCAGTAAAAATAGCAATAAAACGGTAGATTTGCAAGATCCAATATCCCCAATTTTTAAACGATCCAATCTGTTCTCTTCCGATTCGATCACTGGTCACGGTTTATTGAATCCGGGAAAAAGCTTTTGCATTTTGTCGCTTTTCATTGTACCTTAACTCAATATATTTTCTATGGGAGTCGGATATCATGAAATGGGCCTTCTTCCTGATCATTCTTGTTCTGTTTTTATGGGCATGCGCAAAGGAGGGATTCCCTCCCGGGGGTCCAGAAGACATTATTCCGCCTGAAATTATCGATACAGAACCTCAGAACCGGGCTGTTCGGGTCAAACCCGATCAGAAAATCGTTTTTATTTTCTCGGAACCTGTTGAACCCAGATCGGCAGAGGGTGCGGTATTCATCACGCCTCTCCCGGGTGATGACGTGCGTATCCGCGTCCGGGGCCGGCGTCTTTCAGTCGATTTTCCGCAGCCGCTTCGTCCAAATACCACCTACGTGATTACCCTGGGAACGGAGATAAAGGATTATCGGAACAATTCCATGTCGGAATCCTATACTTTAGCCTTTTCCACGGGATTAAGCATCGACCAGGGAAAGATTTCCGGACGGGTTTATGGGTTGGAAGATGCCCGGGGTGTCAGCGTGTGGGCCTATACCCTTGAAGAGGCATCACCTGACCCGGCGCAAGTGATGCCTGAATACATAGTACAGTGCAGCCATGAGGGCTGGTACACATTCAGTCATTTGGCTCTCGCAACCTATCGTTTGTTTTGTGTGCGCGATCGGGCGGCCGACCGGCTGTATCAGCCCGGGGAAGACGAGATCGGTCTGACTTTCGGCGATATGCGCCTTGATTCGTCCGCATTTGAGTTTCAGGATATCGATTTCCGTATCAGCCGCCGGGACACAACGAAGCCTTCTCTGGTCAGGGCTGTTGCCGAGAATCGCAATCATCTGCTTCTTCATTTCAGTGAGGAGATAGAGACCATTCATTTTCGGTCTTCGGATTCGGTATGGATTCTGAATGATCGTGAAGAACGGCTGGCAGTGGACTTTCACTACAGGGAACCCCGGAACCGGCAGATCCTTCATTTGATGACCGAATCACTGGATGAACAATACAGGTATACGGTTACTGTCGCGGGTATTGTCGACCGGTCCGGGAACGCTTTGGAGCAAGAAACGCCGCTCGCATTCGCCGGAACATCCGTTTCCGATACTGTTCCGCCGATTTTGACGACTGTTTTTCCGGAACCCGGAGACCGTCATGTGATGCTCAATGATACGCTGCGCCTGATTTTTAACGAACCGGTGGATTCCCTGGCGTTTCAACGTCGATTTCAGGTGGCCGATACGCTCAACCAGGTGGTGGACGGACATATGATTTGGCCCTGTCCGGCGGAGGTCGTGTTTATTCCCCGTTCGGGTTGGGCCGGGAAGACGGTTTACCGGGTGGAATTGGTTGACAGCTGTGTGCAGGACCGATGGGCCAATGTGATGGAGGATACGGTCTTTACATTCACCACACTCAACAGGGACACCCTGTCTGAGCTATCCGGGCGGGTGGACGATCCGGAATCGGCTCAGGGGCCGGTCATGCTGCGTATCACGCAAGTTGAGAATACAAATGTTTCATTCATACGGTGGATCGAAACTCCCGGCATCTACACCTTTGAAGGCATCCTGCCGGGCCGGTATCTTCTGGATGCTTTTCGGGATGAGGATGAGGACGGCCGGTATTCGTATGGATCGCCGTATCCCTTTCAGGCGGCGGAACGGTTTGTCGTCTACGCGGATACCGTCAACATCCGGTCACGGTGGCCCAATCATGGAAATGATATTGCATTGCCCCCCAGACCATTCAGCAAAAATGACAGGGGGGAGTCAGCCAACCTCAGGAAATATGAATGAGCCCACGGATTTTTAATTCCCGTCAGCAGTACGGCACTCTTGAACGTCCAAAGCTTCAGAGAGTGGATTGGGTTGTTTTCTTTTACGCGCTGATCTTTACCCTGATCCTGTGTTATGTGTTTCCCCGTGTGTATCCGGTCACCTCTTTCAAGGATCTTCCCGATCGTCAGCGGATAGAGAAAAAGGGTGAAGCATTTGTCCGGAGTCTGGGATTTGATACGGATGGATATTCCCTGAAAGCCCGTATCGGCATTCAGCAGGATCAGCTTCGTTTCCTGCAGAAAGTCTATGGATCCGATTATACGAATCAATGTCTTGCAGATTCTGGTCTGGTTTATTATTGGTCCCTCCTGTGGACCCGGTCATATGACTCACAGGAAGCCGGCCCGGAGGGCCTTTCGGCCAATGACGGGATCGAGCGGGCGGGTTCCGATTCCGTCAGGCTGCATCTGGATCTGGCAGGAAAACCGATCGAATTCTCCTCATGGCTGAGACCTTCTCCCGGTTCCAGAACCACTTTTAACGAAACCGTCAAACCAGGAATCAGCAACTCCCGCCAATTGGGAGACAGCCTGATTCAGATTTACGGAGGGAAGTGGAATTATGAACAGTCCCGCCAGGGTCCCGGAGTCTATCTTCACCAGTGGACTCGGGAGACGCTTTTGGCGGGTGCAAGGGTCTCTTTGATAGTCACGCAAAGGGGCGGCCGGATCGTTCAGTTCAAGCGGGTTGCGGCGTTCCCGACCGAAAAGAACACAGGGCGGCGCTCTGAATGGGAAGGCTTGACCATGGTTTTTGTGATTCTCCTGTTCATGGTGCTGGCTGTTGTTTATTTTATCCTGCGGCTTCGCCACGATCTGATGGACTTGAAAAACGGTATGAGCGCGGCCATCATTATGGCGGTGATCTGGGCGGTTATTTCCTGGATGCAGACCCATGACAGCCCGAATATCAGTATTTGGCAGCGTCTGATCATGATTTTAATAACCGGGCCCTTTATCGGAGGCGGAATCTGGATTCTGTTTTCACTGGGTGAATCGCTGACCCGGGAGGTGTGGCCTCAGAGGCTGCATACCTTTGACGCATTCAAACGTTCCCTGTTCAATCCGTATTCCGGCTTGACCTTGCTGCGCGGATTCGCACTCGCTCTCTGGGGAAGCGGCTGGCTGGCCCTGCTCCATTTCGGAATTCTGCGGTTCGCGGGAGGCTATTTGGCTCCGGGTCCAAACTGGCTGCATCTGCTAAACGCCTCCTCACCTCTGATCTATCTGCCGGCCAATACCGCGATATCTTCAATCTATTTGATGGCCGCATTCTTCTTTTTCCTGTTCCCTGTTTTATACCGGCGTCTCAAGAAGTTTATTTTCGTAATACCGGTTTTCCTCTTGATCTGGTCGCTGACGAATTTACCGCTTCCCATGGTGATGCCGATGGGTTTCCGCATGCTGACAAGCGGACTTCTGGGTCTTTTGTTTGTCGTTCTGTTTCTTCATTATGACATATTGACGGTTTTCGCGGGAGGGCTTCTGATGCCATGGCTGTTTTATGCCCTGACAGCGCTGCACCTGACCGGACCCTACCAGACGACCGGCCTGTCCATGCTGGTTCTCCTGCTGCTGCTTTTCATCGCCGGAATCGCCCTGTTCCTTCGGCGGACACGCATGGATTCGGTGGAAATATTTGTACCGGATTATTTGAACCGTATTTCCGAGCGGGAACGGATGCAGAGGGAACTGGAGATCGCCCGGCATATCCAATTGACATTTCTGCCCAGGACATGGCCGCGCGTGGATGGTCTGGATGTCGCCGGAAGATGCGTGCCCGCCCGTGAAGTGGGAGGCGATTATTTTGATTTCCTGCCCATGGGAGAACGGAAACTTGGAATAGTGATCGGCGATGTTTCGGGAAAAGGGATTTCCGCCGCTTTTTACATGACTCTCACAAAAGGGTTCTTTAAATCTCTGGCCAGGCAGAATCGGTCGCCCCGCCGGCTGCTGATCGATCTGAATGAATTGTTTTATGAGAACGCGGAGCGGGGGTTCTTTATCAGCATGATCTACGCCGTTTTTGATCTCGAGAAACGCACACTGACCTTCGCCCGGGCCGGACACAATCCGATGCTGGTACTGAGGTCGGATCATGAAGCGGCCGAAGAATGGCGACCTCCGGGCATCGCTTTGGGTCTGGAGCCGGGAAAACTGTTCACCAGAACCATTCAGCAGAAAACACTGACATTCCAAAGAGGAGATATTTTTATCTTTTATACGGATGGAATCAGTGAGGCCCAGAATGCATTGCAGGAAGAATTCGGTGAGGAACGCCTGATGGAACTGGTGGAGACTTCAAAAAGGGGAAGAGCGGACGATCTTTTAAAAAATATCCATCAGGGAGTTCAACGGTTCATTTCCGAAGCGCAGCAGCATGACGACATGACCGCCGTGGTCATACGTATTGAATAATTTTCGAACAGGTCATTTTATGAGACGTCGAGGGTTGATTCTATTTTCCGTTGTCTATATTGCGATATTGGCCATGGACTATCGCTGGCTGGTTTTCAGCACAGACCCGGTTATACAGGCCCGGTTTCGTGATCTTTTTATCGGAACCGCTCTTTTCCTGCTGTTTACTCTTTTGGTCCGCAGCTCATTGATGAGCAAGCTGACGCTTCCGCAGAAACTCCGCCTGTCGGGTTTGGGAATCGTCATGATCTGGGCCGGGCTCACGGTTCTTGATTCTATCTCCCCGTTTCCCGGAGAGTTTTTCAATGAGATGGATGCCGGCCGTATCGGCTTCAATTTTTGGAATCACTGTCTTTGGCTGGTTCTTTTTTATGGACTTTTAACCATGGGATGCGCCTTGCTCATTGCCGTGAAAGCGCTTGTATTTGTCCAGCAAGGAAAAAAGACACAGGGAAATTTCCGGTTTCTGATGATTCTTCTGTTTATTTCTGTTTTTGTGGGATCGATTTTCGGTAAAATCGGACATGCGCAGGGTTTTGCTTTTGGAGAATGGGAAGGGCATCTCATCGGAGTGAATACTGTTTCTTTTCTGATTATACTCATGGCCGTGATCAACGGATTTCGCTGTAAATGGATTCATTATTTGAACAAACGGCAAAAAGCGGCCTGTTTCTTTTCCCTGTTCCTGATCATTCTGTTGCTTCAATTTGCCATTCGGTCCCGGGGGCTGGAAGCCATCGGCGAATACAGCGCTGCGGGATATGTTTTTCTGATTTCTGTTCTCTATATCATCAGCATATACACAGCCATGTCATTTATCGGTCTCTTGTTTCTCCTGCCTTCAGCGGGGATTCTGGACAGCCGAATCGAAGAGATCAAGTCACTTCAGGCACTGATCACCACTCTGAGTTCTGTGTTTCATTTTGACGAACTGGTTGAACAGGCCTGTCAATTGGCCATACGGGTGGCCAATGCGCATGTCGCCTGGATAGAGATGAAAGAAGGAGAGTCATATCGGGTTGTCGGAGCTCACGGGATTGCCTCCGGTGAGCTGAAAGAGTTTTCAAAAGGAGCCTGGCAGGGTGTCCGCGATTCGGTATTCGAGGAGGAGGCGGTGCTGATCAATGATATGCAGAAAGATCGGCGCACGCATCGTCTGAAACACTGGAAACGAAATCCCGGTTCGCTCCTGGCGGCCAAGATTCGAGTGAAGGACGAGTTCATGGGCATCCTGTATGCCATGCGGTATGAACCATTCGGATTCATCGATGACAGCAAGCCTACATTTCAATCTCTCGCGCATCAATTGGCCCTGGCCATGGAAAACATCAATCTGCTGAAAGTCACCATCGAGCAGGAAGTATACCGTGAAGAGCTCAGGCTGGCCCATGAAGCGCAAATGCGCCTGCTGCCCAGGACCATGCCGGAGGTTTCAGGGTTGAATCTCAAAGGGTACTGCATTACGGCCAATGAGGTCGGCGGTGATTTTTATGACATGATTCCTATGGGTGAAGACCGGCTTGACATCGCCATCGGTGATGTGTCGGGCAAGGGGGCTTCGGCGGCCTTTTATATGGCAGAGCTGAAGGGTGTGATACAGGCCCTGGCTCCTCACTTTTCTTCTCCCGGTCAGATACTGGGCCAGGTCAATCAGTTTGTGCTCAATCATTTTGAATCAGATACTTTCGTGACTATGGTTTACGGTATCTACATTCCATCCAGACGAAAATTGCAGGTCGCCCGGGCTGGCCATCCCCCCATGGCTTTTATCCGTGATGGGAATGTCGAGTGGATCGAAACCGGCGGAGTGGGGCTGGGTCTGACCGGCACGGAAACCTTCAACGAGGCATTGAAGGAAAAGGATGTAAGATGCCGCAAGGGAGATCTGTTGTTTTTTCATACCGATGGGGTTATGGAAGCCCGCAATGAGGGAGATGAGGAATACGGGGAAGAACGGCTGAGTGAAATACTGAAACAGGTTTCCGGTGAAGATGCGGAATACCTGATTCGAAAAGTCCGGGAGAGTGTGGAAGTTTTTATCGGAAATACTCCGAAACACGATGACATCACCATCGTGGCGATTCAGGTTGAATAAGGATTTCAATTATTTATGGAGGAGATGGATAAATGAACGGGTTTGAAGTGAAAAGAGAGGACAGGGATCAAATATCCGTTGTCGCTGTCAAGGGATATTTGGACGCCCATACAGCTCCTGAGCTTGAACAGATGCTGCAGCAGCTGGTGGATGAAGAACGGGTTCACATTGTGGTCAACCTGGCCGGCCTGAGCTATATCAGCAGTGCGGGCCTGGGAGTTTTCATGGGATTCATTGAAGATATTCGAAAGAAGAATGGGGACATCAAACTGGCTGAACCCAACGAGAAGGTATACAGGGTGTTCGATTTGCTGGGCTTTCCGGTTCTTTATGAGATTTACCAGAAAGAAGAGGAAGCCATTGAAAAGTACAGGAATTAATATCACAGCCGGTTGTATGAAAACGAGGTTGGATCAATGGCAAAAGTGACCAAAAATTACCAGCTGAAGATCCCCAGCCAGACCGACAATCTCGAGCTGATCAGAAATTTTGTGTCGGGTGTGGCGAAAAAAGTGGGGTTTGACGCTGAAGAATCCAATAAGATCGAATTGGCCGTGGATGAAGCATGCACCAATGTGATCAAGCATGCTTACCAGCACGACACGACAAAGGATATTGATGTGGCCATCAAGATCGATTACCAGAAATTGACTGTGATCGTTACGGATAGAGGAAGGAGTTTTGAATTCCATGAAGTGGATTTGCCGGATATGAAACAGTATCTGGCCGAGCTTCGCGTGGGCGGACTGGGCATCTATCTGATGAAAACACTGATGGATGAAGTGGAATATCATTCCAAACCCGGCAACAGAAATGAAGTGCGTATGGTGAAATATCTGCTGGGAAGAAGCGGAAAAGAGGATGATAAACCGAGGTAAAAAATGGTCAAGAGTCATGAAAAAAAGGGGAATGATTCCATTCGGCAGCTGGATGAGCGCCTCCTGGAGTTGTCATCCCTCTTTGAAATCAGCCGTTCATTGACCGCTTCACTCAGCATCCATTCCATTTTGGAGAATATACTGCGTATCCCCATGGGGCATATGTTGATCAGCCGGGGCGTTGTGCTCATAAAAAAGGATCCTGAAGGCGATTATGTTCTGGAGGAATTAAAGGGACTTCCCAGAAATCTCATCGGCAAAACACTGACCATGGACAATCCTCCGTCGAGAGCCCTGCTGCTGAAGGACATAAAAGACCCGGATGACTGGGCCGAATTCTTCCGTGAATTCAACATCGAATTGGTTTTGCCTCTGAACTCTTCGCAAGGAGCGATAGGGATCATCGGTTTCGGGGAAAAAATAGGAGCCCAAAAGTTTACAGAGCGGGAGCTTGAATTTCTTGACAGCCTGTCCAATATCGCCGCCTCTGCGGTCAGCAATGGAATTATGGTCGAGGAGATCCGCAGGGTCAATCGAAATCTGGATCGAAAAGTGCAGCAGCTCAACACCATCTTTGATATCAGCCGCGAACTGAACATTACACTGGATAAAAAAAAGATCGTCAGCCTGCTCAGCTTCGCGGTAATGGGTGAGCTGATTGTTAACAAGTGCATGGTTTTAATGCGAAAAAATCAGGAAATGGAACTTCTCGTTTCCAAGGGCCTGGATGCTGAAATCGATTCAGGGCTTTCACTGTGCGAGATAGCCGAACCGGTATTCCCCGATGAATCACCGCGCTTCCGATCTTTTCATGATCTGGGCCTGAAAGTCCTGGTTCCCATGCGGATTCATGATGAAACCCGAGGCATACTGGCTGTAGGGCCGAAGCTTTCCGGGGTTCCGTTCGATGAAGCTGAAAAGGAATTCTTAAAGACACTGGGCAATCAGGCCATGACTTCGCTGGAAAACGCGCGGCTTTTCGAGGAGGCTCTGGAAAAACAGAGAATGGAAGAGGAACTCAACCTGGCCCGTTCCATTCAGCAGGGTTTGCTGCCGTCTGAACTGCCCCAGGTGACGGGATTCCAGATCGCTGCTCAAAATATTCCAAGCCGTGAAATTGGCGGGGATTATTTTGATGTATTCCGTATCGATGAGGATCGGCTGGTCGTTGCCATCGCCGATGTGTCCGGAAAGGGAGCCGGCGCGGCTCTTCTCATGGCCAATTTACAGGCCGGTCTTCATGCATTCGTGCTCACGGGTATCGGACTTCAGGAGATGGTGACACGAATCAATGATTTGATATTTCAGAATACGGCGCTGGACAAGTTCATTACCTTTTTCATCGGCATTCTGGACGTGAAAGAACGAACGCTTTCTTACTGCAATGCCGGGCATAATCCGCCTTATCAGGTTACCAAAAAGGGCGATATAAGGGAACTGATGACCGGTGGAATCATTCTGGGGATGCTTCAGAATGTCACCTATGAGACGGCGACTCTTTCTCTCGAATCGGGAGATCGATTTGTGATGTATACAGACGGCATCACGGAAGCCATGAATGAAAACGAAGAAGAGTTTGGTGAAGAAAGGCTCCAGTCGTTGATTCGCTCCGATACCAAGGATGCGGCTTCCATGCTGAAAAGGATTATTGAGGCGGTACAGTCTTTCGGCGGCGGTGCGCCTCAGTCCGATGACATTACCCTTGTTGTATTGGACATTTTGTAATTTTTCAATTGAAAAACACAGGAGTGAACATGCGAAGAAGAGTGTTTCTTCAGGGAGGAATCGCTTCCGCGGCTTTAGGCTGGTTTTTCCGCAAACCGGCTTCGGCACATGAAAAAAAGAGCACGGAAACGCGGCTCAGCTCATTCTGGACAGAGGGATTTTTCCATCAAACTGCCGTGGAAGAAGCCAATCATCAGAATCATACCATCCGGGCCTCTATTCAGGGAAAATGGAACGCGTACACCATTCGGGAATTGCCGGAAGAGTATCTTGACTGGAACTTCAAACACCGTTTGTCCAATATGGAACTCATGCGGTCGGGCAGACGGCCGGACTGGTCCGGCGCGCACAACGCGGCCGTGGCCACGGTGGGGAAAAACCGGGGTGACAGCCGTTTCACATTGAACAACGCCATCAAGGGAATGGGGGTTTGCCCCAGGCTGGACAGAATCGATGAGCTGACCGAGCGGCTGAAATCGACGAGCGATCAGCCCCATACGGATAAATTCAGCGTGCTTGAATCCATGTACAGGGACCGGAGTTTATGGGATGCGCGCAGGCTGGTTTCACTGGAACTCTATTCCACACCGGAATTCGAAACCCATACTTTTCTGAATCAAATGACCAACCCCCTGTCTACCATTGTTTTTCTGGATATACCATCCTATGAGATCCGTGCGGTGACCAGTCTCTATCATCCCCGGGATCCGGATTTATCGGAATACGGACAAAAAATCGTTCGCTATGTCAATACCATTCATACCTATATGCACTCTCATTTTACACGGATCGTATCGGCTGTGGTGTATCATGTGATCGAAGTGTATAACAATTCACCCGCGAGCCGGGGCGGGGGAAGCCAGAAAGGTGTGCGCATCGTCTGACGGGGATTCGCAGGCAGCGAATGGGATCTTGAGGATTTATTAAGACATGAAATATTAACGGGGACAGACATCAATATAACCCTGCTTTTTAACAAGAGGAGTTTATTGATTGAACGAAGTGTTCATTTTTGGTGGTTTGTGATCGTGCATACAACCCGTCCTGAATTTTGCAGAATGTACTGACCTCCGCCGGGACATATGGGTGTTGTTCCGTCACGCAGATAGGGAGTCAGCTCTTCCATTTGCGCTGCATAACGACCCTGCCCCTTCAAACATGTTTCAGAAAAATGCATGGCCTGAGCCGTTTCCAGAGAAAACTGGTTGGTGCGGCATGCGCCGGACATGGCTACTTTTGAAAGATCCAGATATCTGTACAGCGCCGCAGTAGCCAGGATGCCCACTATCACGAGAGTTACAATCAGTTCAACAAGGGTGAATCCCTTTTCAGATGTTTTTTTCACTTTCCGATTCCTTTTGCTGACAGGCGAAATCCCGGGGAGAAATTCTTGTATCTCTACCAGGGATTGATCGAGGAACAGCCTTTGCAAACTTTAAGCCAACCTTATGTTTTTTAGTATTTATGAAGGAATTGTCAAATCCAGGAGCGCAATCAATGCTGCTTTTTTAACTCTGACGGGTATTGATTGCGAACAGTATCGTATGATCATTTTCATATGGAAAGCCGGTTTAATCTTGTGTTAATAATACAATAGAACGATTCTTTCGCCGAAAGTTTGAAAGCGAAATTTATCGAGATTATCAACCGCGAGACTGCAGTTCGAAAAGCATTCGGGCCGGCATGGTGAAAGCCGCTGTGCTCATGGATCCTTTGCAAAATGAAGTCCGTATTTACTTTTGCGATACAATTGAATTCGGCGAAGAGGGGAGAGGGAGATAAAACTTGCAATTACCGGCATATGTTTTTATATTTATTCATTTCCGATGACAGTGTACAGAAAGGACGTTATGAACCGAAACCGGCTCTTCACCCATGACAGAGGTCCCCGTAAATTCTGGGAGCGGGCTCTTTCCTTCGTGATGCTGACAGGCGAAAACTGTTTCAAAGTGCCGGTATTCGGATGTCAGCGCTGCGGGGAGTGCCTTCTGAGTCATACGGCGTTCATCTGCTGCCAGCGCTGTCCCAAACGGCTGAGAAACGGACCCTGCGGCGGCACTCGGGACAACGGACATTGTGAAGTCTTTCCGGAGCGTTTCTGTGTCTGGTATCGCATACACAGGAGGGCCCGGTTTTTAGGACGAAACACTTTGCTCAATAGCACGGAACGTATACACAACTGGAAGCTGGAAAAAACATCGGCCTGGCTGAATGTGTTCACGCGCCGAATTCCGCCTCCCACTCTATTTGTCAAAAGGCGCCGTCATGAATCTTAGAGAAAGGCTCGAATCGGATGCTTTCATCGTCACCGCGGAGATGGGTCCGCCGCAGAGCGCCGGACACGGCGTCATTCGAAAAAAGGCAGCCCATTTCACGCGGGTGGACGGGGTCAACATCACCGACAATCAGACGGGAATCGTCCGTCTCTCCAGTATCGCCGCCGCGCGTATCTGTCTGGAAGAAGGGCTTGAGCCTGTCATACAGGTGACGTGCCGGGATCGCAACCGGATTGCCATTCAAAGCGATTTGCTGGGAGCCGCGGCCATGGGCATCGAAAACATTCTGTGTCTGACCGGAGATTATCCGACTTTCGGCGATCATCCGGAGGCGCGGCCCGTTTATGATCTGGATTCCATTCAATTGATTGCCCTGGTATCGGCGATGAATGAGGGGACTCTGCTTTCCGGCCAGAAATTGAAAACCGCGACCCGCTATCTCATCGGCGGCGCGGCCAATCCGTTCGCCCGGCCTCTGGATGCCCGGATTCTCCGGCTGAAAAAAAAGATTTCGAACGGCGCCCGGTTTATTCAGACCCAGCCGGTTTTCGATCTTCCCGCTTTTCATCAATGGGTGGAAAGAGTGAGGCAGGAGGGGCTAAATGAGAAGGCGGCTCTGCTGGCCGGCGTCATGCCCGTGAAATCCGTCCGCGCGCTGACATTCATGAGGGACCAGGTTCCGGGCATGCGCGTGCATCCCGACTGCATCAGCCGCATGGCTTCCGCAAAAGATCCTGAAGAGGAGGGTGTGCGCATGGCCGTGGAGACCATAAATCGGTTGAGGGAAACGCCGGGCATTCGAGGAATTCATCTGATGCCTTTGTTATGGGAGAGCATCACGCCGGTCATTTTAGAGAAGTCGAACCTTGCGAGGCGCACGGAACCTTGAGAGAAGATCTGATAAAAAGTTTGGGCAAGGAGATCCTTGTTCTGGACGGGGCCATGGGCACGCAGCTTCAAAAACACGGGATAACCGGTGTGCCCGAGGCGGCGGTTCTGGAGTCACCCGATCTGGTTCGGTCCATTCATCGATCCTACGCCGATGCCGGAGCCGATATCATCTCCACGAACACGTTCGGCGCCAACCGCATCAAGCTGAAGGCCTTCGGTCTGGAGAATCGCGTTCGTGAAATCAATCACCGCGCGGCGGTACTGGCTCGTGAAGGCGGCACCGGGGCCTGGGTAGCGGGTTGTATCGGGCCTACGGGACAGCTGCTGCGTCCTTTGGGGCCTCTGGATTTCGAAGAGGTTTTTCGGGTTTTCGAGGATCAGGTTCGAAATCTGGCTGAAGCCGGTGTGGATCTTGTTCTTCTGGAGACGTTCAGTGATCTTCGGGAGATCAAGGCGGCCGTACTGGCAATCCGTGAACACACGAACCTGCCTGTTTTCGCCTCCATGACCTATGGAGACGGTTTTCTGACTCTGACGGGCACGGATCCTCAGACCGCGGTGACCGTGCTGGAGAGTCTGCGGGTCGATGCCGTGGGCGTGAACTGTTCCACGGGTCCGGAGCCCATGCTGGAGATCGTGGGCCGGTACGCCGCCGAATCGCACCTGCCGGTTCTGGTGGAACCCAACGCCGGCATGCCGGACCTTCATGATCGCGAAATTCGGTATCCGGTCGGACCCGGTGAGATGGCCGGCATGTCCCGGCGTTTTGTCGAACTGGGAGCGAGCCTTATCGGGACCTGTTGCGGAAGCACTCCGGAATTCACCGCCGAACTGTGCCGGGCGGTCAAGGGCATGAAACCTCTTTCACGCAAGACCTGTGATCACCTGAAACTCGCCAGCCGGACCCGCACTGTGGTCATCGGTGCCGAACAGCCGTTTTGCGTGATCGGTGAACGGATCAATCCCACCAATAAAAAGGAGTTGAGCCGGGAATTGCTGGAAGGAGGCATGGGGATTGTGAGGCGGGAGGCCCATGAGCAGGTTCGGGAAGGCGCGCTGTGTCTCGATCTCAATGTCGGCGTGCCCGGCGGCGACGAACCGGTTCTGATGGCCGCCGCGGCGGAGGCCGCGGAAGAAGCGGGTGTTCCGCTGGTTATCGATACGGTCAACCCCGAGGCCCTGGAAGCGGCCTGCCGCCATGCGGCCGGCAAAGTGCTCATCAACTCTGTAAGCGGAGAATCCCGCAGCCTGGATGCCGTTCTCCCGCTGGCCAAACGTTACGGATCGGCTCTGCTGTGTCTGGCCGTGGATGAACAGGGGATACCCGCCACGGCACGGCAGCGGCTGAAAATTCTGGAACGGATTGTGGATCGGGCATCGGCCCTGGGTATTCCCAGACGAAATCTGATCTGCGACTGTTTGACCTTGACGGTTTCAGCCCAGCAGAAAAGAGCGCAGGCCACTCTGGAGGCTGTGGCCTTGGTCAGGAAAACGCTGGATCTGCCCACGGTGCTGGGCGTTTCGAATATATCCTACGGCCTTCCGGACCGAAGCGTGCTGAATGCCACTTTTCTGAGCATGGCCATGGCCATGGGTCTGGACGCGGCCATCATCAATCCGGACGATGCGCGGATGATGGAGACCGTGCGGGCCGCTTCGGTTCTGACGGTGCGCGACCGTGATTCCCGGTCATTTGTGTCGGCTCATGGAAAAAAGAAGAAGAGTTCGCCTTCTTCCAAACCCGCTTCGAAACCGGCTCAGCACCTGAAAGAAGCGGTGATCACCGGGAACCGGGATATTATCGAACGCCTGGTCACCGAGAATCTGGAGTCGGGCCTTTCGGCCGCTGAAATCAATCAGAACATTCTGATTCCCGCGATTCAGGATGTGGGAATCCGGTACGATCGCAAAGAGATTTATCTGCCCCAGATGATTCTTTCGGCTGAAACCATGCAGGCGGCGGTCGACGTTCTCAAGCCTCA
>DSAB01000005.1 GCA_011388275.1 bacterium
CTGCGCCAAATGCCGCATCATGTCCGCGGTTTCTTCGCCGGCCCAATCGGAAGCCAGTTGAATGAACGGTGTTTTCAATCCGCGGCGCGCCCACTCCTGCAAGGCAAAAAGCTCCTCGTTGCAGCAAAAAGGGCTGGCCCATACTTCCCATGGGCCGTCCGATGAGCGCATGGCCTGCGCCGCCCGGTCCAGAGCGTCGTCCCATCCGGTTTCCACCCAGCGTTCCCCCTCCCTGACCAGGGGTTGAAATACGCGCCTGCGGTCCGTCAGCAGACGCAGTGTTCCGAAACGGCCCCGTACGCACAACTGTCCCCGGGCCGGTAAAACTCCATGGGAACGAACGGCCACGGGTCCTTTTTCACCCTTCCA
Organism: bacterium; assembly: GCA_011388275.1. Taxonomy (GTDB): domain Bacteria; phylum Zhuqueibacterota; class QNDG01; order QNDG01; family DSAB01; genus DSAB01. The sequence continues at coordinate 370 of DSAB01000005.1, forward strand.
AACTGTCATTTCACAGCCGGCTGAACACAGTCCGCACACAGTTTTCAGAGTCGATTCAGCGGGACCTTCCCATTTGCTTTCCTTGTCATACAGGGCTCCTGTGGGACAGACATCCACGCAGGCTCCGCAAAACTCACATCCCGTTTCCAGGTGGGAAAGTTCAAAAGGCGTGGTAACCGCCATGCGGGAGCCCCTGTATCCGAATGTCAGAGTTCCGTTCAAACGGATCTCCTGGCATTGACGCACGCAGCGCCCGCACAGTATGCACAGGTTATAATCCCGGTCGAAGAACGGATCCTTCTGTTCCACAGGCCGATTCCGGTAATCCACGGGAAATGGCACGGATTCAAGGCCGATCTCTCGGGCCAGAGCCTGAAGCTCACAGCTTCCATTCTTCGGACAGTTCTGACAGCCGGTCACCACGCCGGATTTCCGTATAGTCTTTTGATAATCGTCGCAATCGGTTCGATGATCGCACACCAGGCAGGTGTAGGGATGTTCCGAAAGCGTCAACTCCAGAACATGACGGCGCAGCCCGTTCAGCTCTTTCGACCGTGTCTTGACGACCATGCCTTCGACCGCGGGCGTCGTGCAAGATGGAGGAAATCCCCTCATTCCTTCGATCTCGACCAGGCACAAGCGGCAGCCGCCGGATGCCGGAAGGCCTGGCTGCCGGCACAGAGTGGGTATTCGTATTCCGGCCTTCTCGGCCGCCTCGAGAACTGTCATGCCGCGCCGGGCCGTAACAGATTGACCGTCTATAACCAATCGAATCGACATGTATTTTCCTTATTGTATGATAATAGCATCAAATCGGCATTGCTCGACACAGGCCCCGCATCGCGTGCAGCGTTCGGTGTTTATTTCATGGACGGACTTGGGTGACCCGGAAACCGCTCCCACAGGACACACCGATCGGCATAGTCCGCATCCCGTGCAGCGTTCTGCGTCCACAGACAGAGTGATGAGCGCTTTGCACACGCCCGCAGGACACTTCTTATCCATGATATGGCTTTCGAATTCCTCTTTGAAATATCGAAGAGCCGTCAATACCGGATTGGGCGCTGTCTGCCCCAGACCGCACAGGGATCCGTCCTGAATGGTCTTTGCCAAAGATTCCAGCTGTTTCAGGTCTTCCAGCTGTCCCAGCCCCAGAGTAAAAGCCGTGAGCATCTCCTCCATCCGTTTCAGTCCGACACGGCAGGGAGTGCATTTTCCGCAGGACTCTTCCACCAGAAAGCGTACAAAATAGAGAGCCAGATCCACCATGCAGGTGGTTTCATCCATCACGATGAGTCCGCCGGACCCCATGATGGCGCCGGCCTGTGTGAGCGCCTCGTAGTCCACGGGCAGATCGGCCATGGATGCCGGAATGCATCCTCCGGAAGGCCCTCCGGTCTGAACCGCCTTGAACTTTCTCCCGTCCGGCACGCCTCCGCCGATCTCTTCCACAACCGTCCTCAGAGGAATTCCCATGGGCACTTCCACCAGGCCCGAACGGCACACTTTTCCCACGAGAGAGAAAACCTTGGTCCCCTTACTGGTGTCTGTACCCAAAGACGCAAACCACGCGCTGCCGTTTCTCAGAATGGGCGCCACATTCGCCCATGTTTCCACATTGTTGATGTTGGTCGGCCGGCCCCACAAACCCTTCTCCGAAGGATATGGAGGCCGCGGCCTGGGTCGCCCCACTTTGCCTTCGATGGAAGCCATGAGCGCGGTCTCTTCACCGCAGACAAAGGCACCGCCTCCCCGCACCACTTCCAGATCGAAATTCAGATCCGTACCGAGAATATTCGCCCCCAGCAAACCAAAACCGCGGGCCGCTTCTATGGCACGCTGAATGCGTTCTACGGCCAGGGGATACTCATCCCGCACATAAACATAGCCCCTGGACGCCCCGATGGCCCGGGCACCGATAATCATGCCTTCAATAACCGCGTGAGGATCTCCCTCCAGAATGGACCGGTCCATGTAGGCGCCCGGGTCTCCTTCGTCCGCGTTGCAGACCAGATAACGGGGTGTGGTTCGGGAACGCCGGCACAGTTCCCATTTCACACCTGTCGGGAATCCGGCTCCTCCCCGGCCTCGAAGACCCGCCGCCTTTATGGTTTCAATGATTCTGCCGGGAGACATGGCCAGGGCCCGCGCCAGGCCGTCGTATCCTTCGGCGGCCATGTAATCTTCGATCCGGTCGGGATCGATGCGCCCCCGGTTCTTCAGAACCACCAGCCTCTGATGCCGGAAAAAGGGATGATCCGCCAGGCGCGGCAGCTCCGCATCCTGTTCCGGTATCCGCCAGGATTCGAGAACAGCGGGATCGAATCCGCTGCCGGCCCATCGGCGCACCTTCTCCACGGTCATGGGACCCGTCAGGAAGCCTTCAGGATCGATACGCAGAACAGGCGCTGCCTGGCAATTCCCCGAGCAGCTCGTTCGCGTGACTTTCAAAACATTCCGGGAGGCCAGTTTCAGAAGCTCCTTTTCCACTTCACGGGCGCCCCGGGCGACACATTCCGTGCCGAAACAAACGGAAACCATCCTTATCCCTTTCACCTGGCGCTCCTTTCCGGGATCAACGCGCGGACCATTTGGATGCTCTTCTTCTGATTCATCTTTCCGTAAAAGGTTTCGTCACGTACAATCACGGGCGCGAGGCCGCAGCATCCCACGCATCGGACCTCCTGCAGAGTCACGGCTCCGTCTCCGGTTGTTTCCCCGGTTTCGACATCCAGCTCCTCTTTCAGCGAGTCCAGAATGCGCTGCCCTCCGCGTACATGGCACGCCGTGCCCATGCAGACCTGGACAATATGCCTGCCCCTCGGACTCAGGCTGAACGATTTGTAAAAAGTCGCCAGGGAAAAAACACGGGACAGCGAAACCCCGACGCGATCCGCGATCTCACGCAGAGCCGATTCCGAAAGATATCCATCAGTTTTTTGAACATCCTGCAGCATGGTGATCAGTTTTTCTTCCCTGTTTTTATAACGCTCCACAATATTTTGAACCGATGTCAAATCTGCCTCCTTTTGGCCGGCGTGGTCGACTGCATTCTGTTCGCAGGTCGAACAGAACATGGACGGTTCCCTTGAAGATCTATTCCTGCCGCTGCGGACCGAACTGATCATTCAAAATACGCCGTGCCAGCGCGGGTATGCGCCGCGCAATTTCCGGCGTGCACGATTCTCCGAAAGTCATGATTTCCTGAACTTCCACGCCGTAGATAATGATTTCCGACGGAAGGTCCATTCCTGTTCGGCGTCCCAGCTCCAGGGCCTCATTCATGCCAATCTGATGACGCACCATGGCTGAACCATGAGGAAAATCTTCGGGCGTCAGCGTGATCAGTGATCCGATTTTATGGCGTCCCGTGATAATCGCATCGATGATGACCACCTTGCGATAGCCGTTCATCAGCTGAATCAGCTCCAGGCCACCCACAGCGGCTTCCGCTATATCGGCATTCCGAACCTTCGCCTTCAGAATGCGGACCAGCTCGATGCCTACCCGGTCATCCGTCAGAATCTCATTGCCCAGTCCGATGATCAGGGTGTCGTTCTTGACCGTCATGGAATCGATTCCGAAGCCGTGTGAATCCGTTCAGTCACGACGATAGGTTTCCATGCCTTCTTTATACAGATCTCCGCCGTGACAATCGTTGACAACCACAGCCGGAAAGTCTTTGACCTCCAGACGGCGTATCGCTTCCGGTCCCAGATCCTCGAAAGCCACCACTTCCGCGTTTTTCACACTTTTGGCCATGAGAGCCGCCGCTCCGCCGATGGCGCCGAAATAAACGGCTTTGTACTGTTGAAGGGCTTCGATCACTTCACTGGACCGGTTTCCCTTCCCGATCATGCCCTTGAGTCCGCGGGCAATAAGCCGGGGGGCGTACGGGTCCATCCGGTAACTGGTGGTGGGACCGATGGAACCGATGGGATGACCCGGTTTGGCCGGCGCCGGACCCGCGTAATAGATGATCTGCCCTGTCAAATCCACGGGCAGCTGTTCACCGCGGTCGAGCGCATCCAACAACCTTTTATGAGCCGAGTCCCGACCGGTATAGACCACACCGGAAATGAGGACAGCGTCGCCAATACGGAGATCTTCGATGGCCTCATCCGAGAGGGGAACGGTAATCGATTTGGGTTTGGGCATGGAACCCTCCTTAAAGAATCACTTCACGGTGCCTGGACACGTGACATTGCATGTTGACGGAAACGGGAAAACTGGCGATATGGCAGGGATGCACCTCGATGTGAACATCCAGGGCCGTACAGCGGCCTCCGAATCCCTGCGGGCCGATGCCCAGCCGATTGATCATGTCCAGCAGTTCTTCTTCCAAAGCGGCGTAGTAGGGATCGGAATGCCTGGAGCCGACCGGACGCAGCAGCGCCCGCTTGGCGATTTGAGCGCATTTTTCAAAAGTGCCGCCGATCCCCACTCCCACGATCACCGGCGGACAGGGATTGGCGCCGGAACGTCTTACCCGGTCAACCACGAAAGATTTGACGCCTTCGATACCCGCGGCAGGGGCCATCATTTTGACTTCGCTCATGTTTTCGCTCCCTCCCCCCTTGGGAGCCAAAATCACTCTTACTTTTTCGCCGGGGACGATATCCGTATGAATCACCGCCGGTGTGTTGTCTCCCGTATTCTTTCTCTCGATTGGATCGCTCACGATCGATTTGCGGAGATAGCCCTCCTGATAACCCTGCCGCACTCCTTCATGGATGGCTTCCTGAAAATCTCCTCCGGTAAAATGCACGTCCTGACCGACCTCCACGAATACCACGGCGAATCCCGTGTCCTGACAGAGCGGAACCCTCTCTTTGCCGGCAATCGCGGCGTTCTCCAGAATTTTATCGAGCACTTCCCTGCCTGTCGGCGACTCTTCCTTCTCCTTCCATGTTCGAAGGCTCTGTATTACATCGTCACCCAGATCGTAATTGGCTTCCATACAGAGGGTCTTGACGGCATCGGTCAGTACCGAAACATTCAGTGTTCTCATCAGCGGTCTCCTTCTGATCAGAGTTTCAGCACCCGTGAACACCCGCAGACTTCGCGCTGTCCATTCAACAGGAACCCCTCAGGCCCATTTCAGAACCTGAAGCACCAGCGCCTCTATGCCTTTGGAAATATCCGCGACAGTCGGTCCCAGCATGTAAGCCGGAGTCGACACAATGTGATTTTCCTCATCCACGATCACCTGATCAACCGCGGCTTTCCGATGATTCGCTCCCCACGATTCGAGATCGGCTGCTGTTGCCTCGTCATGGCCCACAGTGAGAACCGGATGCATACCTGTGTCACGAAGAGCCAAAGCCACGACCACGGGAGCGATACACATGGCGCCAATAGGTTTCTTTGCCCCGGCAATTTCCTGAATCAGATTTTTGACACCGGTGTGTATCGTGGCCTCGCGTCCCTGAAACGCGTAGGTGCACAGCACCTTGGCCGCGCCGAACCCTCCCGGAATGATCAGACCGTCAAGATCTGCGGCGGAGATCTCCTCCAGCGGCTTGATATGGCCGCGTGAGATACGGGCCGATTCCTGAATGATATCCCGCCTCTCTTCCGTGTCTTCACAGCTCTGATGGTTGACGACCTGAAGAGAACCGGAAGGAGCCGTGCACAAGGGTTGGCCGCCATGACGGTGCAAATGAAGCAGGGTCAGTGTGGCTTCATGAATTTCGCTGCCGTCATACACTCCGGCACCGGACAGCAATACACCAATATTTTTCATGGTAAAGATCCCCCTTCCTGAATGTGTGATCAATTTAAAAATCGGTGCACAGGATTGCAAGAAAAAATCTTCGGTTTCCTTAAAAAAAAACGTTCCGCCCTTTACGAAAGGCTGAAAAAGCGGAACGTTCTCCCTCCCAAAATAAATCTCATCGGACAAGCATGGGTCATCCGGCCGCCACAGGTATGGAAACAGGTCCCAGATTCTTTATTTCATCCATGAAGCTCTTGATGGCCCCGTTGAGCTTGTCGCTTTCCCCTTTATCCACCCACTCCAGCTTCAGCCGCTGAGCCTCCAGGCCGAGCTGGGGAAGCATGGATTTCAACAGGACCACACGCGCCCAGGTCTTGTAATTCCCGTCGTGTTCACACTTGTCCACCGGACAGGCCGATATCAGGACCCCCCACGCTCCGTTCTGAAAGGCTTCGAGGACCAATTCCGGTGAAACACGGCCCGAGCACATACTGACCAGCATTTTATGATCCGACAAAACCGGTTCCTCTGCCATGCGTGAAAGATGAAGTCCTGGATACGTGGACCAGTTGCAGTAGAATATAACGGCTTTTGGATTCATGAGGATACTCCTTCGAGAAACTGTTTGACAGATTCACGCAGCTCTTTCTGGCTGAGCCCGTAGCCTTCACGGCTGTAAGCCGCGCCCGAAGGACAGGCGGCCACACAGGTTCCGCAGCTCTGACACTTGACGCGGTCAACGACGATTTCATCCTTCTCCGCGTCATAGACACGGGCTTCATGTTTGCACGCCAGAATGCAGATTCGGCACCGCGAGCACTTGTCGGGATCCGTGCGGGAAACGGTGCCGAGCGCCTTGAATCCCGCGTCCACGAAATCGGCCTTGGCGTCCGTAAACAGTTCGGTTACTTTCACTTTGGCCGAACAGGCGGCGTCACAGCGTTTGCACATGTAACATTCAAAGATCTTTTCCGCGGTTTCTTCGGAAGGATTCAGATAACCGTTCATCATTCCATGCAGCATGATCAGTTTGCCGCGGGGAGTATCCGATTCCCATCCCGTCACCTTGAATATATGACAGAATTCGAAACAGTAACCGCATCGAATGCAGACATGCAGTTTGTCCTGCCACTTTTTCATTCGATTGAATTCCATTGGCATTCCCTTTCCTAATTCACCTGATAACGGAGACGGGTGGCTTTCACCCAGTCATCGGGAGCATCCTGAAGCTTGCCCGGATTCAATATGTTGTTGGGATCCAGTGCTTTCTTGATGGCATGCATATACGGCAGCGAGGCGGCCTTCTCGATTTTAAAGGCCGGAGCCTTCGACAGTCCGATACCGTGCTCAGCCGATGTGGTTCCTCCGACGGAATTGACGTATTCATACAGTTCGGCCACGGCATTCCTGGCATCCTCCCATTGATCCTGCCGGTTCGGCTCCATGAGAATCTTGGTATGCATGCATCCGGAACCGCAGTGACCGTACGCAGTCATAATGACATGATTTTTCTTCGCGATATCGTGAATCTTGCGCGCGGTTTCCGCCATCTTCGAATAGGGTACAGCCATGTCATCGGCCAGAGAGGTGCAGGCCAGCAGTTCCTTGTACATGGAAAGAGCCGGAAACAGTTTCTTCCGGCCGGCAAAAAGCCGGGTCCTCTCCTTGGCGTCATAACTCAGTTCGATGCCGGAGCCTTCATGCTTCTCGCAGACGGCCTTCATCTTTTCGATCTCGAAATCAACGGCTTCCTTGACCATGCCGTCCGCTTCGAACATGAGAATGGCTTCTACATCGGGCAGTCCCATATCCATGGTTTTGTTGACAGCCGTGATGGCCACATTATCCATCAGCTCCAGAAGAGAGGGCTGGCAGCCGCTTTCCATGATCTCCGCGATGGCGTCTCCTGCCTGCTCCAGTTTGTCGAAATTAGCGACTCCCATGCACCGGAATTTAGGCAGGGGTTGAAATTTCAGAGTCGCTTCCACGATGATGCCCAGAGTGCCTTCGGATCCGACCATAAGGCGGTCGAGCTGATATCCGGAGGCCTCCACCCGGGTCAGACAGCCCAGATCCACCAAATCACCGTTTGCCATGACCACTTTCATGCCCAGAACGGAATCGCGCACGGCGCCGTACTTGACGGACCGCACACCGCTGGCGTTGTTCGCAATCTCACCGCCGATGGTCGCCACCCGGCTGGAAGCCGGAGCCACCGGATAAAACATGCCGTACGGTTTGAGAGCCCGGTTGAGATCGTCATCCACCACGCCGGCTTCCACCCGGCAGTACACATCGGGCAGATTGATCTCCAGAATTCGGTTCATCCGTTTCATGTCCAGCACGATACCCCCCTTGACGGGCACGGCCTGCCCGGACATGCCCGAGCCGGACCCGCGGGTGACAACCGGTATCTTTCCGGCGTTGGCGTACTTCACAATGGCCTGGACCTGCCGGGCGTTCTCGGGACGCACCACGATCCAGGCGGGCGCTTCGTGAACCGATGAATCGGCCCCATAGACCAGCAACTCGCCGGGATCACTCTTGACATTGTTTTCCCCGACGATATCGATTATTTTTTGAACATTGACTTTTTCCATAAAACGCCCCTTTCCGCTGCGCGCTTCATTGATCAGAATCATGACCGGAGACGCTTTTTCATCGCGGCTCCGAACCCTGTGGGTGAATCCACGACCGTTACTCCGGCCTCGCGAAGGGCTTCGATCTTTTCGCCGGCCGTGCCCTTGCCGCCGGCTATAATGGCGCCCGCATGTCCCATGCGTTTACCCGGCGGCGCTGTTCGGCCGGCAATGAAAGCCACGACAGGCTTGTTGAATTCCTGCTTGATATATCGGGCGGCCTCCTCCTCATCGGTTCCTCCGATCTCGCCGATGAGCACCACGCCCTCGGTCTGAGAATCTTCCTTGAAAAGCTTCAGCCCGTCTACGAACCGGGTGCCGATGATGGGATCCCCGCCGAGGCCGATACAGGTGCTCTGCCCCAGTTTCTCCCTGGTCAGCTGATCCACGGCTTCATAGGTCAGGGTTCCGCTTCGGGAAAGAACTCCGACCCTTCCCTTTTCGTGAATGAAACCCGGCATGATGCCGATCTTGCATTTGCCCGGCGAGATAATACCCGGACAATTGGGCCCGATGAAACGCACACCCTTTTTTTCGGTATACACCCGCGCCTGCCGAATCATATCGAGAGTGGGGATACCCTCGCTGATGCAGACAACCAGCTTGACGCCCGCGTCCGCCGCTTCCATCAGGGCATCCGAGGCAAACATGGGAGGCACAAAAATCACCGAAGTATCGCCACCCGTCTCATGAACGGCTTCGGCCACCGCATTGAAGACAGGAATTCCTTCAAAGACCGTTCCTCCCTTGCCGGGCGTCACGCCGGCCACCACTTGAGTGCCGTATTCCTTCATCTGCCGAGTATGAAAAGAACCCTCTTTTCCGGTGATTCCCTGAACGATGACCTTTGTGTTTTCATCAACAAGAATACTCATAAACCTTTCTCCGATCGTAAAAGAACCGTTCGCTTTTCACACGCCAGCGGCTTTCACGGCTTTTTCCGCGGCATCGGCCAGTGTGTCGGCAACGGCAAAAGACAGTCCCGATTGATTTAAGATCTCACCGGCTATTTCGCTGTTGGTTCCGGCCAGGCGGATCACAATCGGCACCTTGATCTCGAGCCGTTTGGCGGCCTCCACCACACCCTCGGCCACCCGGTCGCAGCGAACAATGCCGCCGAAAATATTGATCAAAACGGATTTGACATTCGGATCGGACAGCAGAATGCGAAAAGCCTGCTCCACCCGTTCCGCGGAAGCGGCGCCGCCCACGTCGAGAAAATTGGCCGGCATGGAACCGTAGAGCTGAATAATATCCATGGTGGCCATGGCCAGTCCCGCTCCATTGACCATGCACCCCACATTGCCGTCCAGTTTAACGTAACTGAGTTTGTGTTTCGAGGCCTCGACTTCAGCGGGTTCTTCTTCATGAATATCCCTCAGCTCACGAATGTCCTCGTGCCTTCCCAGGGCGTTGTCGTCAAAATTGACCTTCGCGTCGGCCGCCAGCAGACGCCCGTTACGCGAGATTACCAGAGGATTGATTTCCACCAGAGAGGCGTCTTTTTCTATAAAGAGCCGGTACATTTTGATCAGAAGATCCGTTCCCGGCCGGATGAGCGGTTCCGGCAGGTTGAGACCGAAGGCGATCTTTCGGGCCTGAAAAGGCTGCAGGCCGATTTCGGGCATGACCGGTTCACGGATCAGCTTCTCCGGAGTGTTGGCGGCGACTTCTTCGATATCCATGCCGCCGGCTTCCGAGGCGATGACGGTCACACAGGACTGTTTGCGGTCGATAACCATGCCCAGATAGAGCTCTTTCTCCACATCCAGGGCCTCCTCCACCAGAACCATGCGGACCATACGTCCCTGGGGGCCGGTCTGATGCGTGACCAGCGTCATGCCCAATATGGATTCGGCCTTTTCACGCGCATCGTCGGGTGAATCGGCCAGTTTGATTCCTCCGCCTTTGCCCCTTCCTCCGGCATGGATCTGAGCCTTGACTGCCACACGCGTCCCCAGTTCAGCGGCCGCTTTTTGCGCCTCTTCAGGCGTCTCCGCCATCCGGCCCCCTGGCACCGGAATTCCGTAATCTTTCAACAATGCCTTGGCCTGGCCTTCATGAATTTTCATACTGTCCTCATGGTCTGTTCAGCCTTTTTACGCGTATTCGTACCCCTTCTCAAACGCTTTCAGGTTTTTATCCACAAACCGTTCGGGAACCGATTCGGGAATGGCTTTCCGCATGGCCTCCAGTGAGACCGCCTTCGTGACCCGGATGACGTATCCCAGCATCACCACATTGGCGAAAATACGATGCCCCAGCTCTTCGGCGATACGCGTGGAGGGAATTTTCAGAACCTTCTTCGTGCTGTCGGTATTCACAAGATCGTCATCGATGATCAGCACACCGTCATCCTTGACCTCGGATTCGAACTTGCTGTAACCCTCCTGAGACATCGCCACCAGATAGTCGGACCGTGTGATGTAAGGATACAGAATTTTCTTGTCCGAAATGAGCAGCTGCGAACTGCAGGCCCCGCCGCGGGCTTCGGGTCCGAACGCTTGATTCATGGTGGAATATTTGTTGTCGTAGATGGAAGCGGCTCTGCCGACTATGATTCCGGAACGGATGATTCCCTGGCCGCCGAATCCTGCGAATCTGATTTCTAACATATCTATACCTCTATCTTCACGAATTGATCGCCCAAAACCTCTTCAAGCTGCCGGTTGTAGGATTCAATGAAGGTCGGCCGTTCCCGCTCGAGGAATTCTCCTACAATGATCTTCTTTTCTTCTTCAATTCCCGTATGAATGGTATCTTCCCCATTTCTGATTTCCGAATGCCGGTAATAAAAATCGAGCAGTTCCGCCGGGGGTGAGATCACATCAATAACGGACAGACCTTTTTTCTTCAGACCATGGGAGATGGACCGGGTCAGTTCATCCGTATGCAGGGCTGTCCATCGGGCCGTGTACACACTGCCGCATGACCTGGCTATATGTGGAATGTTCAGCGGATTCTCGAATAGCAGATAGGGGGAATAGGAAACCGTATCATAATCGCCGGAAGCCGACTCTCCTTCCACCCGCCGGTAGACGAAATGATTGGCGCAGATCACCAAAAGATCCATATTCCTTCGGCATGCATGCACAAAATGATTCCCGCCCAGGGTCGCCATGTCACCCATGATGACAACAGGCTTTAATTTGGGATTGGCCAGTTTCATGCCCGTTGCAAACGGGATGGTCCGGCCTCTGGATGTATGGAACAGGTCGATCTTCAAGGTCTCCAAAACTTCGGGATCGTACAGAATATCCGTCACCAGACAGACTCTTTTTCTGCCGATTCCGGATTTTTCGATCCCCTTGCTGAGTGCTTCCAGTATTTTGTCCATTGTCCCTCTGCCTGTTTATGATCTATTTTTCAGCATGCCGCCGCCGAAAACCTTTCTCTCCAGAATGGTTCTGAACTCAAATACATTCTCATAGCGTTTTTTAGATTCAAGCAGCTGCCGGATCGCCGCATAAATATCTTCCGGCTGATGAACCGAAGCCCCACCATGAGGCACCAGAACGACATTCGCCCTGCCCTCTGCGCAGCGGTCGACTTCGAACACGATCTGCCCGTAATTGATCTCCGGAACCACGAAACCCTTGACCCGGCCGGCGAGCTCCCTGATCCGCTCCTCCGGAAAGGGCCAAACGGTGATCAGACGCAGCGTGCCGACCTTATATCCTTCCTGTCTGGCCTGTTCGACGGCCCGGTAAGCCACGCGGGAGCTGATACCGTATGAGACGACCACCACATCGGCGTCTTCCGTGTTTTCTTCCTGGATTTCGATGATCTTGTCCCGGTTCTTGCGAATTTTATCCACCAGGTATTGATCCGTGGATTTCCTGTTCAGGGCCCGAGCATGTTCCAGATCATAAGAATTCCCGGACTCAAGAACAGGATGCCCCTTTTCGTCATGCGACAGTCCGGTAATATATATTCCGTATCCATCACCCGCTTTGACGATGGGAGAAACCAGATCCGGATCCCGTTTATACGGCAGATAGGCATCCGCCGGGCCTTTATAAAACCGGCGGGGTTCGATGTCGATCTTCGAAGCTTCAGGCACCACGACCTTCTCCGTCATGTGTCCCACACACTCATCGGACATGAGCATGACCGGGCAGCGGTACCGCTCTGCCAGGTTGAAGGCCTTTACGGCAAACTCGAAGCCCTCCTGGGGCGAATCGGGTGCCAGGGCGATGATCTCATAGTCTCCGTTGCCACCCCAGCGGGACTGCATGACATCGGCCTGCCCCGTACATGTGGGAACGCCCGTTGACGGCCCCGCCCTCTGAATATTGATGATGATAAAGGGGATCTCCATGGCGGCGCCCAGGGAAATATTCTCCATCATCAAAGAATAACTCGGCCCGGAGGTGATGGTCATGGCTTTCTGGCCGGCCCAGGACGCACCAAGCACCGAAGCGATGGATCCCAGTTCATCCTCCATCTGAATGAAACGGGCACCCGCCCGGGGGGCGATTCGGGCGAAAGCCTCCGCCGCTTCGGTGGAGGGCGTAATCGGGTAACCGCCCAGAAACTTGCACCCCGCGGCCAGAGCCCCGTACGCCATGGCCACGTCGCCGTCTATGTAGTATGTTCCGGTGAATACATCCCGCGGATCCGCTTTCAACCTTGTCCTCCCCAACTGATCATCAGTTGCTTTCTTCTGCTGTCTATTCCGCAGCGGCCTTTCCTTTATTCGACCTGATCTTTCCTGAGCCACTCGTTCAGAGACTCGGAAAAGGCAGGCCGCTCTCTGTCCACAAATTTGCCGACGATGATCTCCTTCTGATAGTCGATGTTCAGATTATCCGTCGATTCTCCGTGTCTGATTATCGAATTATTGTAGTAAAACTGCATCATATCCAGACCGTCGCCCAGCTTGTTGATGCGGGAATAGTACATGGCGCAGGGCGAGATGACCTCCACCACGGAAAAACCCGGCCGGTTGAAAGCCTCCACAATGGAGTCGGCCAGCCTTCGCATGTGCAGAGCGGTCCATCGGGCGACGTACACGGCGCCCGCGGCTTCCGCCAGCTGGGGCACATTGGCCGGCGCCTCAAAATTGCCGAAAGGTGACGTCGTTGTGTAAGCCGGTATGGGCGTGGTGGGCGCCACCTGGCCTCCGGTCATGGCGTAGATGAAATTATTGACGCAGATGACGGTCAAATCGATGTTTCTGCGGGCCGCGTGGACGAAGTGATTCCCGCCGATGGAAACCAGGTCGCCGTCGCCGGAAATGACGATCACTTTCAGGTCCGGATTTCCCAGTTTGATTCCCGTGGCAAAGGCGATGGCCCGGCCGTGGGTGGTGTGAAAAGAGTCTGTCTTGATATACCCCGCCACCCTTCCCGTGCACCCGATTCCCGAGACAACGACCACCTTGTCCAGATCATATTCCAGTTTCCGCAGGGCTTCGGCGAAGGCGCTGACCGCGTTCCCGATGCCGCATCCGGGGCACCAGATATGAGGAATCCGGTCCATGCGAAGCAGATCGTCCATGGGGTGTTTCTGTTCTTGAATGGTGTTTATCGTTTCCATAATTGACCCGTTATTTATTGGTTTTTTGAATGGCTTTCAGGATGCTCCCCGGTTTTCCGACTTCCCGCGCGGCGTGATAAACCGCGTCCACGCCGGCACGTCCTCGGCTGCATCGCTCGACCTCCAGACTGATCTGTCCGAAGTTGATCTCCGGCACCACGAAACGTTTGATTCCCGCGGCGATCTCGGCGATCCTTTTTTCCGGAAACGGCCAGACCGTCTGAAGGCGGAAATATCCGGCTTTGATTCCTTCTTTCCGGGCGGCCTCCACGGCCGTCAGTGCGTCCCGCGAAACAACCCCGTACGATACGACAGCTACATCGGCTTCTTCAAGATACTTCTCTTCCATTCGGACGATTTTATCCGCAAACAGGCGGATCTTGTTCACCAGCCTGTGGACATTCCATTCCTGGCATTCATCATTCATCACCGGATATCCCTTTTCGTCATGCGTCAGACCGGTAACATGAAACCGGTATCCCTGACTGATGTCCACCATAGACGGGATGAGATCCTTTTCATCATATTTATATGGAAGATAGCCGTCTTTGGGCCCCTTGTAGTACTTGCGCTTCTCGACACGAATCTTCGCGGCCTCGGGAATATTCACGGAATCCTTCATCCGCCCAAGAACCGGATCGAATAAGATCACAACCGGTGTGCGGTACCTTTCCGACAGGCTGAAAGCTTCGACGGTCAGATCGAACATCTCCTGCGGCGAATTCGGCGCCAGGGCGATGATCTCGTAATCCCCGTGCGACCCCCATCTCGCCTGCATCACATCGCCGCCTCCGGGCATGGACGGAATCCCTTCGGACGCCCCGTCATGCATAACATTGACGATTACACAGGGAGTCTCGAGCATCACGCCCAGCCCGATATGTTCCATCATCTGCGCGAAACCCTGACCGGAAGTGACCGTCAGAGCCTTCCTGCCCGTCCACACCGCGCCCAGCACCGCGGCCAGTGAAGAAATTTCGTCCTCCATCTGAACAAATGTAGCACCGGTTTCGGCGCAGCGGGTGATAAAACGCCGCACAATGCCGAAAGAAGGCTGAATGGGCGTATAGCCCAAAAAACCGCAGCCGGCGGCCAGGGCCCCTTCGGCGCAGGCCTCATAACCGCTCAACGGATGGGTTCCTGTCAAAACCGCTTTAAAATCTGCTTTCAAAGATATCCCCTTTTCACTTTGTGGACGGCTGTTGATCCAATCGAGTTCTCCGGACTTTATCGTTTGACTGATTCGGCCGGGGCCGGTTCCCGCTCACCGGATTCCACCTCAACCGAAAAGATGGCAAAATCCGGACAGTTCATCTGGCAGAAGCCGCAATCCACACATTCCTCTTCATGGGCCACATAAGGGGGATGATACCCCTTGGAATTGTACTTGTCGGAGAGTCTCAGCACATCATTGGGACAGTATTCGATACAGAAACCGCACCCTTTGCACCGATCCTCGATAATGACGATTTGTCCGCGTGCGGTGACCGGCTTCTCAATTCCAAAAGGCTTTTCTCTGTTTCTGATACGCATGGTTTCACCCTTTCATGGGCTATCGGAGTGTTCCGACATACTGTGTGGTCAGCTGCCGCTTGCGCACGTCAGGATTGCTGTAATCGGGCAGAATCATGGGAGAGACCCGGCCGTTTACATTCACGCCGGCTTCGATCAATTCCTGATGATATTTCCTGACGTGTTCCAGAGTCGGTTTTCCGTCCTTGTATTTGCTCTTGACATAATCAGCGGCCGTTACCCCGGTGATCCGTCCGAAAACCGTCACATCCAGAAGAGAATTGCCCATCAGCCGGTTTTCACCGTGCACGCCGCCGCTGACCTCGCCGCCCGCGAACAGACCCGGTATCCCGGTCTCACCCTTATTATTGATGGCCAAACCCCCGTTCTGATAATGAAGCGTGGGATAGACGAGCATGGGTTCTCTGGTGATGTCGATCCCGTAGCGATGGAAAAGAATCCACTTGCCCGGAAATTCCCGCCGCACATACCCCTCGCCTTTCAGATGATCGATCATCGGCGAATCCAGCCAGACACCGAATTTGCCTGTCGGTGTGGGAATCCCCTTTTTCCGTTCGATGCATTCCCTGATGAAAGCCGAAGCCTCCACGTCACGGGGTTCCCGCTCATAGACGAACTGCTCTCCGTCGATATTCACTACGTTGGCTCCCGCGCCCCGGAACTTCTCCGTGATCAGCAGTCCTTCTGCCTGTTCGGGAAATACCGCTCCCGTCGGATGATACTGAACCGTGTGGAGAAATTTCAGGGGAATCCCGGCCCGGTATCCCATAATCAGTCCGTCCCCCGTGGCTCCGTAATGGTTGGTGGTCATAAATTCCTGAATATGCAGCCTCCCGGATCCGCCCGTGGCCAGGATGGTGGCTTTGGCCTTGACCAGGATATACTCTTCGGTTTCCAGATTGTACAGCACCGCTCCCGCGCAGGCCCCCTTGTCATTCAGAATCAGCTCCACGGCAGGCGAAAACTCCAAAACCTTGATATCCTGCGCGTGATTGCGGGCTTCATCCCGAAGAGTCCGCATGATTTCAGCACCCGTGATATCTCCGGCATAATGCATGCGCTTTCGGGATGTCCCCCCGCCGTGCAGGGTTTTCAGCCGGCCGTCTTCGGTTTTCGAAAACATGGATCCAAGCTTGTCGAGCCAGGCCATGACTTTGGGCGCCTCATTGACCAATATTTCCACCAGTTCCGGGTCGTTCTTGAAATGGCCGCCTCCCATGACATCGAGGTAATGATAATAGGGCGAATCCTTCTCGCTTTTGGTGGCGGCCTGTATGCCGCCCTCGGCCATCATGGTGTTGGCGTCGCCATGACGGAGTTTGGTGGCGATGAGAACTTTCATCTTCTTTTCCCGCGCCATGAGCGCCGCGGCGGTTCCCGCACCGCCGCCGCCGATCACCAGCACATCCGTCTCGTAATCGGGCCGGGTCAGTTCGACCTGATCGGGATCGACCCGGCTTTTGGCATGGAGCAGGCTCACGATTTCATTGGAAATCCGGTATCCCCGGCTTGGGCCGACCTTGATCTCCGAGCGTCCCGCTTCCTTGAAATCGGGATGGTACTTCAAAATATCTTCCCGTTCCTTGAGAGACATGGCCGGAAACTCTTCTCCCCCGCGTTTCTGTTCCACACGTTTCGGCCGAGTCTTCTCGACGACTTTGATCAGTTTCTTCAATTCTGGTGTGTATGGCATGACTTCTTCTCCATGAGAAAAGGTTCGACCCGTTCTTATTCAACGATGATGAATGTCTTGTCTTCAGGTTCCCAATACTCTTCGGCCATGTCCGGTTCGATTTCGCGTTCATTGTAAATCTTTTTCAATTCTGCCATTTTCATCCGTTTGAGTTTCTCGAGACCTTTTTGAAACTTGCCCTTTTCGATGAGATCCACGACCTTGTTGACATGTTTGGCCCTGGGAGCAATATGCCGGCCGTACAGTCTTCGGCAGAGAATGCCGATATTGTATTGGGCCTCCTCGGCCGGACAGCGGGCCGAGCATAACCCGCACATCACGCAGTCAAAAGACAGTTCCGCGGCGCCCGCCACATCACCCCGAATGGCACGGGAGATATACTCCATGACATCGATATCCATGGGGCAGCTTCGGGTACAGGTTCCGCAGCCGACGCATTTGAAGATTTCCGGATACAAGGCAGCGACCGTCGAACCCGTAGGCTCCAGTTTCTCGATATCATAAACAGCCTTGTTGGCCGGGAAGAAAGGAATCTGGGTGATGTACATGTCGGGTTCGACAACGGTCTGACAGGCCAGCCCGACCTCGATGCGATAGGAACCGGGAAACCGGTAAACCGTTCCGCAAGCGCCGCAAATTCCGCCGCGGCATCCGCATCCCCGGACCAGCTGATATCCGGCGTACTCCAGGGCCTTCTGGATGGTCAGTGAAGCGGGAACCTCATACCGCTTGCCCATGACAAAAATGGGAACCATTGCTTCCGTTCCGGCCGGCCCGCCGGTTTTCTTCTTCGAACTCTTGTCTTTGACTTCAACAGGAATTTTACTCATGGCTGAAATCCTTTTGATTGTTTAACGTCATTTTATCGAGATTGAGAGGACCCAGTTCAGCGATCTGTGCGGTAAAGTCATTCATGGCCTGGACAAATTTTCGTCCCTCGGCCGCGGAAATCCATTCGAGCCGGAACCGTTTGCGGCTGATTCCCAGATCTTCCAGCATTTTCGCGAAAAGAATGGACCGGCGCAAGGTTTTGTAGTTGCCCTCCACGTAATGGCAGTCGCCGGGATGACAGCCTCCGATGAAGACCCCGTCCGCTCCCTGCCTGAAAGCGTAGAGAATATGCTGCAAATCGATCCGGCTGGAGCACATCACCCGCAGGTTGATCCCGCTGGGATCGTATTTCATGCGGGAGGTCCCGGCCAGATCGGCCCCGGCATAAGTGCACCACTTGCAGAGAAAACACATAATTTGCGGCTCGAACATGACTACCCCCTCAATATGGCTCTCACCATCGAGAATATCTGATCATCGGTTTGATTGCGCTGCTGGGCGGCTCCGGACGGGCAGGCCGCGGCGCAGGCGCCGCAGCCCTCGCAAAGCACTTCATTGACCTTTACCACGCCTTTTTCCTTATCGAGCTCACGAGCGCTGTAAGGACAGATGGTAACACAGATGCCGCAGCCGCTGCACAGATCCTCATCCACCGGCACCACCGTCGGTTCATGCAGCAGCTGCTCCTGCGCGAACAGATCGCCCACTTTGGCTACCGCGGCCGAGGCCTGGGATACGGTCTCGGGAATATCCTTGGGGCCGTGTGCGCATCCGGCAAGATAAAACCCGGCATTGAGACTTTCGACCGGCCTGAGTTTGGGGTGCGCCTCGGAAAGCCAGCCGTTGGCGTCACTGGAAATTCTCAACTTCTTCAGAAGCTCATTGACACCGTCTGTCTGCACCATAGACATGGCCAGCACCACCAGATCCGCCTCCATCTCAATCTTGCGGCCGGTGAGCGTATCCACTCCCCAGACGATGATCTTATCGCCTTCCTTGTATACTTTGGAAACCTTGCCCCTCACATAGAGCACCTGATCCTCATCGATGGTTCGCTGATAAAATTCCTCGAAGTTTTTTCCCCCGGTCCTGACGTCGATGTAGAACACGGTCGCGTTCCCGTCCGGCACATGATGTTTGTAAAGCATGGCGTGTTTGGACGTGTACATGCAGCAGATTTTGGAGCAGTACGGATTGTGATTCTCGGGATCCCGGGATCCGCAGCACTGGATGAAAACCACATTCTTGGGGACTTTTCCGTCGGAAGGTCTTCGGACCTCTCCGCCTGTGGGTCCTGACGCGGACAAAATGCGTTCGAATTCCAGACCGTTGATCACATCTTCGTATTTTTCGCCTCCAAACTCTCCCAAATGGTTCAGATCATATAAATCGTATCCGGTGGAAACCACCACCGCGCCCACCTCTTCCTCGAAAACCGTTTCCTGATCATCGTAATTGATGGCATCGGGTTCACAAACCTCCTTGCATTTCCCGCAGCGGATGGGAAGCAGCCCCAGACAGTTTTCAATATCCAGCGTGTAGGTTCCGGGAACGGCCTGCGGAAAGGGCAGATAGATCGCCTTGCGGAAGGAAAGCCCCATGTTGAACTCATCGGACACAATCTGGGGGCAGACATCCTCACAATCTGCGCACATGGTGCATTTGTCGGGATCCACGAAACGGGGCTTCTTGCGGATCTTCACCTTGAAATTGCCCACATATCCCGAAATGGATTCCACTTCATGATAGGTCAGGATCCTGATATTGGGATGTCTGGACGCTTCCACCATTTTCGGCGTCATGATGCATTGGGAACAATCCAGCGTGGGAAACGTCTCCGACAGCTGAATCATGTGTCCGCCGATCGAGGGATTTTTTTCGACCAGGAGCACTTCATAACCGTGGTCGGCGATGTCCAGAGCCGACTGTATCCCGCTGATGCCGGCTCCGATGACCAGGGCCCTCCGGGTCACTCCGACCCGAATGGGTTCCAGGCTTTCGTTCTGAAGCACTTTTTCGACCATGGATTTCACAATCTTGATCGCCTTGAGCGTGGCTTTTTCCTTGTCTGAGTGCACCCAGCTGTCCTGCTCCCGGATATTGGCGATTTCAACCTGGTAGGGATTGAGACCGGCCAGTTCGATGACACTCTGGAACGTTTTTTCATGGAGAGTCGGCGAGCAGGCGGCCACGATAATGGAATCCAGCTTTTCTTCACGAATCGTTTCCAGAATCATGTTCTGGCCGGGTTCGGAACACATATAGATGTAATGCGTCGAAAAGCTGACACCGGAATACCCTTCCAGGGCCTTTGCGACCCGTTCGACATCAACCACGCCGGCGATATTCACGCCGCAATGACAGACAAAAACGCCGATTCGTTTCTTCTTTCCGTTTCCGTTCATGACGCAACCTCAGCCTTGTCGGTAATACCCAGCACCGGACGTGGATCAAAGAAATGCTGATCCAGCCCCAGAATTTCGGCTTCCACACCCAGAGCCCATGCCAGAATTTGGGTGAAAAACAGAACAGGCATTCCGGTGAATTCCAAGAACTTTTCGCGTATTCGGTCCTGCCGCCTGTCCAGATTGTAATAACAGAGAGGACAGCTCAGCACCACCATGTCGGCTCCGTTCAGCTTTGCCGAACGAAGAATCCGGTAGGACACCTCCGAAGCGGCATCCGGAAGGGATACGGACAGATAGGATCCGCAGCATTCCTGTTTGAACGGAAAATCAACAACGCCGATTCCGATGCTTTCAAGAAATTCCTCGAATATCGAAGGATCATCCGGCTCATCGATTCCCGTTTCTCCCTTGGGACGAAGCAGACGACAGCCGTAATAAGGGGCTGCCCGTAAATTTCCCAAATCCCGCCGGATCAGGGAACGGACTTTCTCATAACCGATCTCTTTTTGAATGAACTCCAGCAAATGAAGAACCTGCACATCACCGCGGTATTCGGGAAAATCCGTTGTCCTTTCCTTGGTCACCGGATCGATTCGAATGTCATCTTTCAGATACGCGTTGATGCGTTTTTGTTTGAGAGGGTCGTTCAGCAATGCGATGTGAGTCTGTTTCAGCACATTGAAACAGAACGCGCATGCGGTGACCACCTTGTCGCCGCCTTCCATTTCGACCTGGCGAAGAATACGTGCGGGCGCGGCCAAGCCGACGATTTTCTCCTCATTGAGAGGAAACTCCGCCCCGCAGCAGGTCCAGTTTTCGGGTTCGACCAGTTCGTATCCCAGCATTTTCATGGCCGCATAGGTCGATTCATCCAGATTGGTGGTTTTTTCCTTAAGCGTGCACCCGGGATAATAGTGGAGTTTCATTCCTTTTCCTTCACTTTTAATCAGTCTACTTGCTGAATTTTCTGAATACCGCCACCAGAACCTGCTACGGCAGCTCATCGGCCAGTTCAGCCGGTACTTCATCAGGCCCGAAATGGTCTTTTCCCTTGGGCTCCGCGAGATATCGAATCGCTTCCGCCACATTGGCGATATTGATCCCTTTAGGACAGCGGGACTGGCACGTAAAACAGGAAGCGCAAATAAACAGGGTCTTGGACGCGATCAGGGCCTCTTCCTCGCCGAGCTGAACAAGCCTGATCAGCTGATTCGGCAAAATATCCATTTCGAAAGCCATGGGACACCCGGCGGAGCACCGGCCGCATTGATAGCAGCTGTAAACATTCTCTCCGGAAAGTTCGGATATCCGATCGATGAATCGATGTTCCTGTTTGCCCAGTTTCAGAATAGTTCGCATAATAATCTCCGTCATCAAGCGGCCGTTCTTCCGGCCAGTTTCTCCAATGCTCTTTCAACGACTTCCAGGAGGGCTTTTCTTTCATTCTTCCGCTCGAGCAGAGCCTTCAGGGGCCGGGCAGCTATCTGATCGCCGATCTCCCCCAAAAGCCGGGCGGCGCGAAACCGTGTGGTCCAGGACTTGCTCTGAAGGGCTTCGATCAGCGGAGGCACGGCCACCGTGCCGAAATTCATCAGCGCGTTCTCCGCACTCTCCCGGACTCCCCAGTACCGGTCCGCGGTTTTTCTGAGCAGGGGCGTGATAGACCGTTTGTCCTGAATGATTCCCAACAGGCGGGATGCCTGGGCCCGGACATCCCGGGACGGGTCCTTGAGCGCGGCCAGCGCCGCTTCAAGAACCGCTGAATAGCCGGCGCCCACCCGTCTCAATAAACGAAACGCTTCGAACCGGATATAGGGATCCCGGTCCGTCAGCCCGTGTTGAATCATCGGCTGGATGGAATCCGGTCCGTTGACCTTGGCCAGGGCCCGCAGAGCCTCGAGCCGCACGTTGTCCGAATCGTCTTCCAGAGAGTGAATGAAATACGGTACCAGTGAAGGTTCTCCCAATTGTGCGAGCACCTGTAGAACACCGCAACGGCCCCAGGCCGCGCAGCCGATGCGGGTCAGCGCCTTGACAGCCGCGTCCTGAACCGTTTCGTCGGCCTCTTCGAGAAGCTGCTTTAAAAGTCCGACGGCCCGATGATCCTCCAGACCGGCCAGTGCGTCAACAGCCCGTTTCTGCAGAGCCGGCTCCGAGGACTCGGCATCTTTCAGCAGTTGTCGAATATTGGAACGATTGAAAGACAGAGCGGGAATAAGCTGATTGATAATATTCGGGCCGAAACGCGTCAGTGCCCTGACGGCCGCGATACGCACGACAAAGTAGCTCGACCGCAGATGGTTTATCAAAGCCGGAACCGCCTTGAGATCACCCAACAGTCCAAGCGTCAGAATCATCGCTCTAAGAGTGTATTTATTCTTTTCATAGGTCAGCGCTTTCAGAAGCGGTAATGTGGCCAGTTGCCCAAATGCGGTCAAGGCCTCCATGGACTGCGTCTGCACATCTTCTGCGTTGTCTCTGAGACCCTGCACCAGGGGCTCGACCGAATCTTTGTTCTGAATGCGGCCCAGGGCCCGGGCCGCGGAACCGCGAACACGCCTGTCTTCATCCTGCATCCGTTCGATTAAAACAGGCACCGCTTCATCGCAGTTCATTCTGCCGAGTGTTTCAACGACATTCTCACGAACACGGGAAGAGGCGTGTCCCAGATTGCGAATGAGAAAATCGGTGACGGCGTTTTTCATCTCACAAAATCCGTTGATGGCCAGCTCCACCACTTCCTCGTCTTCCAGGGCGAGCATTCGAAGCAGGATGCGGCCGTAACAGTGGCGTCCCGCCCGAATGATCCCGCGGATCTGATCTTTCAGTTCAGTCACCGCCTGATTGCGCACAATCCACTCGGGATCATCGACCGCCCTGATCAGATGATCGATGATCCGGTGATCCCCCAGTTTGCCCAGAGCCGAAACCGCGGCCCATCGAATATTGGTCACCGGAGAATGAAATACCTTGGGCTTGACCAGTTCATCGATGGCTTCGGGTTTGCCCAGCCTGCCCAGTGAGATGACCGCCGCGTGCTGAACAGAGGGATTGTCGTCCTCCAGCCTGTCTGCCAGTATACCGAAGACCGACTCATCTTCATAACCCAGCTGTATCACGGCGGACCGGCGCACATCGGCATCGGCTCCATTTACCGCCTGAGAAACGAGTTTTTTCACCGGAGTTTTCACCACATCACACCCGTTCCAGATAACCCTGACAGTCGCCTTCGATATTGAAGGCTCTGACCTGATAATCGCAATCCAGGCTGGCCATGGCCTTCACTGCGGCCCGGAAACATCCGATCCGGGCGCAGGTCAAATCACGAACCGAGAACCCCTGTTCGATGAGGGCCTGGCAGCTTTTTAAATATTTGCAGTCATGAACCGTGATGTCCACATGAAAGGGATTGACTTCCACCAGTTCAAAATGGCTGGCATCCCGAAACAATCCGCCGGCCACTCCGATCTGTATATACTGCTCCACCGCCTCCCGGATCGAATCCGCCCGATTCACCCGGATTCCATATTCTTCGCCCAGAAGGTGAAGATAGCGCTGGACCGAATGTTCATAGGCCCTTTGACTGAAGACTTTGGGTCGTGTGCCATGAAAATCCCGGGCCGTCTCTTCCAGGGCGCTCAGCCAGCTCAGTGCGACCAGCCACCCGGCCTCTTCTCTGTCAATGCGCTTCATGGTGTCGGCCTTCCGCGATTTGACGTTTTTTTTGTTCGGAGACCCGGTTCAGTCCCAGAAATTCCAGTTCTCTGCCGATCACGGTCTCCGGCGGCGCGTCTTTACGGCGCTTCTTCCAGATTCGGGCCAGTTCAGAGGTGCTGCTCTCGGGATTCTCCGCCCACAGCAGCACCAGCTCGGCTCTGTCGTCCCGGCTGAGGTCGGTAATCTCTTTCGAATGTTCCGCGTCCCCAGGCTTTTCTTCCGTGACGGACTCGAGAATCATTCGGGTATCCCTGGCGATGGCCAGCTCTTCATTGGTCGGAATCACCAAAACCTTGATCCGTCCTGAGGCGATTTCCGTCTCATCCTTCGTATTTTTCTCTTCATCCAGTCGAATGCCGTAATTTTCCAGACCGCGAAGCGTTTTCCCGCGCACATAAGGCGAATGTTCTCCGACTCCGCCCGTAAAGACCAAAGCGTCGATTTTCCCCAAAACCGCCATGTAAGCACCGATGTATTTTCGAATGCGATAGCAGTAAATCTCCAGAGCCAGCCGATGCCTCTCGCTGCCCCGTTCGGCTTCGTCTTCGATCTCCCGCATGTCATTGGACGTTTCGGTCAATCCCAGCATGCCGCTGTTCTTGTTCATGATGGAATCGATCTGCCGGGTAGTCAGTTTTTCATGTTCCATGATAAAGGGAACCAGCGCGGGATCGATATCCCCGCAGCGGGTTCCCATAACCAGACCCTCCAGGGGCGTGAAGCCCATGGTGGTATCCACAGACTTTCCGCGGTCCACAGCCGTAATCGAAGCCCCGTTGCCCAGATGACAGGTGATCAGGCGGCAGCGGTTCAGGGGCGTATTGAGGATTTCAGCGGCCTTCATGGCCACATAGCGATGGGACGTGCCGTGAAATCCGTATCGGCGAATACCCAGTTTCTTGTACAGCGCATAGGGCAGACCGTACAGAAACGCATGAGCCGGTATGGAATGGTGAAAGGCCGTATCAAATACGGCCACCTGAGGAACCCCTGCAAGAAGCCGATCACAGGCTTCGATGCCTTTCAGGTTATGCGGATTGTGCAGGGGAGCGAACTGTATGCACCGGCTGATCGCCGCCCTGACTTCGGATGTAATGCGTACGGATGAGGCGAAATCCTCTCCGCCGTGCACCACCCGATGGCCGATACCCTGAATCTCTGTTTTGGACCGGATAACACCGTGCTGCGGATGCAGGAGAAGCGACAGCACCATCTCGATGCCGGTTTCATGATTTAATATTTCACGGATCTCGCGGAGAGGATGCCGTTCTTCCGGCTTGTAAGTGATGATGGCGTCGGATGAACCGATTCGTTCCACCACTCCCCTGGCCCGAACGGTTTCATTCTCCATCTGAATCAATTGAAATTTGATGGAGGAACTGCCGCTGTTTAAAACAAGAATATTCATGAAGAACTTCTCAATCCCTTTGAAATGACTCCACCCGATTTCGGTGTGAATCAAATATATGAACGATCAAAGGCATCTGTCCGGGTAATGTATGGGTGGCGCATCCCAGGCAGGGATCATAAGCCCTGAAGGCCATTTCAACCTGATTGAGCAGACCGTCGCTCACCTTGCCGTTCTTGATCAGTCCCATGGCGGCCTTTTTAACCGACATGTTGATGGGAGCATTGTTGTTGGTCGTGCCCACGATCAGGTTCGCTTCCTGAATCATCCCGTTTTCATCTGTTTTGTAGTGATGATACAGTGTTCCGCGCGGCGCTTCGACCACACCGACTCCCTCTTTCGGAGTCTCTGTCGGAACCACGCGGTAATCGGGACCCGTGATGTCCGGATCTTCAGCCAGTTCCACCCATCGTTCGGCTGCGTAGAGCAGCTCGATGATTCGTGCCCAGTGGGTCGCCAGTGTCTGATGAACGGGTTTGCCTCCCAGTGTCTTGTACATGCGGTCGTGCTCTTCATTGGCCAGAGGCGTGGCCATGCCGTCGGAAGCGTTCAGCCTGGAAAGGGGAGTGGCCTTGTACACGCCGCTGTCCATTCCGTCCACAAATCCCTTCCACCCGACATTCTTCAGGAACGGAAACTTCAGATAGGACCAGGGTTCGACATGCTCTTCGATATGTTTGAGGTAATCTTTGGCCTCGAATTTGACGAACTCTTTGCCGTCAGGCCCCACGACCCGTATCCTGCCGTCATAAAAATTCACGTGATTGTTTTCGTCCACCAGTCCCATGTTGTAGGTCTGATGGGCAAACATATCACTGAGAATCAGATCCACGTAGCCCTGATTCTTCAGGACGATGTCGTTGAACAGTTGAATAGTGAACTGACCGAACTCCACGGCCTCCTTGCCGTACTTGAGCACTTCTTCCTGCAGCTCTTTGCTCAACCCCTTGCTCATGCCCCCGGGCACGGCGGCTACAGGGTGAACGGCCTTGCCGCCGATCTGCTTGATCAACTCATGACAGAATCCTCTTAAGTTAACCACCTTGCCGCCGACCTCAACCCCGACTTTGTGAATAATGCCCAGAATGTTCCGCTGCTCCTTGGGCGCGTCCGGCCCCACCACGAAGTCCGGACCGGCCAGGGCATAAAAATGCGTGGTATGATCCGTCACATAGAAGATGGAATAGAGCAGCTCTCTGAGCAGTTTGGCGGTACGGGGTATTTCGACATTGTAAACCGCGTCACAGGCCTTGGCCGAAGCCATCAGATGCGCTTCGGGACAGACTCCGCAGATGCGCGGAGTGATACGGGGCATCTCTTCCACAGGCCTGCCCTGACAGAACTTTTCAAATCCGCGCAGTTCCGGTACCTGCAGGTATGCATCGGCCACATTGCCCTGATCATCCAGGAATATTTCGATCTTGCCGTGCCCTTCAAGACGGGTAATCGGATCTATCGTGACTTTTTTCATCGGACGCGTCTCCCTAAAAGTGAACTGGGTAAATTAAATCTATAAAAAGTTCCAACCGGATCCACCACCTGATTCACGATCTTTTCGATCTCTTCGGGATCGTCGCTGTCAATGATGGAAGCAATGGCGCCGGCCAGTTTTCCGCCCATATCCTGAATTCCTTCAGCCGGTCCATAACAGCCCCGGCATCCCAGATTTACCGCGGGACACAGGGCGCCGCAACCCGCCTGGGTAGCCGGCCCGTTGCAGATAATACCCTGTTCCAAAAGACATTTCTCCGGATCCAGAGTTTTTGGATCCACCAGATGGGGCCGGAAGAACTGCTTGACTCTTTTCTCATCCTTGGTTCGTTCACACTCATCGCAAACCGTTTTGGCGTTGATACCCACAAGCGATCCCTTTTCCGGAAGGGCTCCTGACAAAACAGCCTGAATGACTGCCCAGATCTGCTCGGCAACCGGAGGACAGCCCGGCATTCGGTAATCCACATCCACCACCTGGGGAAGCGTGCGGACATATTCGAACATGGCTGGTATGGTCAGCTCCCCGGCTTTGACTTTTGTTTTGGGTTGGGGGGTAACCTTCCGGGGATTGCCCACTGACGGAGAATCGTGATAGACATACTTGATGATCTCATCACGATGGGTTAAATTGGCCAGCCCGGGTATGCACCCTTCGCTGGCACAGGATCCGTAAGCCACCAGAACTTTGGACTTTTTTCTCAGCAGGTTCGCCATATGAAGGTTTTCTTCATTTCGGATGACACCATTGAATAAACAGACATCGATCTCCTTGTCCGACATGGCTTCCACATCCTGATATTTGGTATCCATCAGACAGGGACAGAAGACCAGATCCACGGCCTTGTCCACGTCCAGGATTTTCTCCCGAATATCCAGGAAAGCGATTTCACACCCGCCACAGCTTCCTGCCCAGTAAATTGCAAATTTCGGTTTTGCCATGGACTTGTCTCCTTCCCTATATCGTGCCTGAGTCAACTAAACAGTAAAAACGCCCGGGGAGGAATCAACTCCCTGCGGGCGTTCGGTTTCTCAATCTTTGGTTCGAAGCTGATGATACCCTGCTTTTCCATCGGATCGGCTCCATTTTCCGGCCGGATGCTGAACCGGATTCCGGCCTTTTGAAAATGATCCAGTTATCTGTATACACTGATATTATTTCAAACCATTATCAGTTTTTCTAATATAGCGAACGTTCTTGCAATACAATGTTTCTATTCGTCTTCCATCCATTTGTTATTATAATACTTAAACAAGCTCATTTCGGGAAAGGCCCACCCTGTTTCACACACCTGGATTCAACATAGATATTTCACCACCATAAGTCAAGTAAAAAATATTTATACATATTATAACATTCTCTTATATTATTTTTTCAGGGCTGTTTTTTTGCTTGACATAGAAGCAAACATAAATTATTTTTATAATAGACTGTCTTCACAAAAATGATACTAAACCTGCACTTCTTCAGGGAGCCGAAACCATGGAAATACAGCAACTCAAGGGATTCTACTACAGCACCAAACTGGGCAGTCTGACCAGAGCCGCCGAAAAACTCTCGGTTACCCAGTCAGCCGTCAGCCAGCAGATCAAATCGCTCGAATCCGAATTGGGAATTCAACTATTCAATCGATTCGGGCCGAAAAAAGAATTGACTCCGGACGGCAAATTGTTTTTCGAATTGATCAGTCCCATCATTCAGGAGCTGGACTCGCTGAAATCGACTTTCGAGGACATGAAAGGAAATGAAAAGGGACTGCTGACCATCGCGGCAACAACATTCATGATTATGAATCTGCTCCCTCCCGTAATAAAACAGTATACGGAGAAATATCCCAACGTGCAGCTGGAAATCATGGAAAGACGCTGGAACGAAATTGTCCGCCTGGCCCATGTCGGCGAAATCGATTTTGGTCTTACCCCTGTGACCAAAATTTCCAGCAATCTGAATTTTTTACTGCTCGAACCGATCGACCGGGTGTTGATCACCAGTATCGGACATCCTCTTTCTCGAAAGACCCATGTCACGCTTGAAGATATCGTTAAATATCCCATGATCACCTATGAACGGGGCCTGGTCACCCGGGGAGAGTTTGACCGGGTGATGCGGGAACACGGCCTTCAATCGAATATAATCATGGAGGCGACCAACGCGGAAACCATCAAGCGGTATGTGGAGATGGGTATCGGCATTTCCATTATACCGAAAATGGCTCTGTTTCCGACAAAGACCACCCGTCTGGAGGTGATTTCCATCAATCGCTATTTTGGGAAAAGCCAGTACGGCGTCTTGCTGAGGAAGGGAAAACATATTACACGCTGGTCCAGACACTTTCTCGAGCTGCTCATTCCGGACCTGACAGAAAGGCTGAAATAAGCGGTCAGCGGCTCTCCATCAGCGATTCAACAACCGGCTGAATATCAGACAGCTTCATCGAATCCTCATATTCAAACACGCCGCGGTTGGAAAGCCACGAACGGGTATAGATCAGCTTCTTGGAACGCAAAACCAACCGCTCCCGCACGCGGGGTACGGTCATGCTGGCCGCCATCATGAATAGAATTTTTTCCCGTCCCTTTTGGGATACGGCTTCATCCAGAGCCTGCTGCACGTTTCGAAAAGGACGAATGAATATGGATCGCATGAGATCCGGATCGATGGAAGTAACCGCCCAGATTTCCGCCCACCGGAAAATTTCAGCCATTTTGGCGGCCTTGTGATAACCCAGCACATACTTTCTTTCAATGGTGTCCAGCGCGTCCTGAGGATCCCGTGCCTCTGACAGCAGTTTTACGAACGTATCATGTCCGACACCGCTCTTGCATTTGGACACCAAAATGAGAATGCCGTTGGGGTTCAGTGCCAGCTTGGCGTTGTCAATGGCTTTTTGGGACTGATACAGATCCACATCCATGGGATGCGGCGCCACGGCCACAATGATATCCGCTTTTTCTCTGATCTCCACGGAAAACACCTCGTGCGACCTGTCAATAGCCGCCTGAAGAGATTCCGAAATATCTCCCGCCGTGACCGCGTAAATGCAGTCATCGCGGTCCAGGACGGTCATAATGGAGAAAATCTCTTTATCCTTGATGACCCGAATGGCGTCTTCCATGTCTTCATGAACGGGATTCCCCTCCAGTTTCATCGCCTGGGCGCTCATCTTCAAGGCCAGCTTGTGATTCTGCTCGATGGTCTGGTACGAGGCGATTCCCGGAAGAAAGGCCTTTCGGCCTCCGGTATAACCCGCGAAATAATGGGGTTCGACCGAACCGATGATGAGAATTTTATGAGCCTCCACGCCGAGACGGTTGACCTGCATGACCGTGCCGTTTTTGGAGACACCCAGATCGACCATATCCTCGCTCTTTTTGGAATCGTGCACAAAAATCCGGTCGCGATATCGATTCAGATGACGGCCGAAAATCTGCCGCATCTCCTCGTCTGTCGGGGCCCGGTGGCAGCCGGTAGCAATAATAAATTTGACGTTTACGGCATCCAGGGCCTGATGGATTTCATCGAGCACCCTCGCCGTGGGCGTGGGCCGTGTTCCGTCATTGACGATAACCAGCACATCCCGGGCATTTTGAAGAAATTTCTCGAAAGACGGGGAACCAACGGGGTTTTCGAGAGCCTGTCTCAGGGTCAGGCTCTCATCCTGAATCTCGACCTCGTTTGGATAGACCATCTCGCCGAAATTCTCTTCGTTGATAAAAACATCAACCGTTTCGCGTCCATAAGGAATCTCAATACGCATGCGGGGTTCCTCGCAGTAGGATGGGTCAATACTGAAACAGGCTGCGGTGGCTCATCATCATAAATAGTACCGGACAAATTTTAAAGTAAAAAAAGCATGATGCATGAAACACGGGAAAGGATACGACTTTCGCCCTGCCATCAGATCAGCCTCATCTCTTCCAGCTTCTCGATAATCCCTTTCACCGCCGACGCGGAGGCGATCAGCGCTTCGCTCTCTTCTTTGGACAGGGTCAGTTCGATAATCTCCTCCACTCCGTTCTTCCCCAGCTTGACAGGAACGCCGACAAAAAGGCCTTCGATCCCGTACTGGCCCCGAAGATAGGCGGAACAGGGCAGTATACGCATCTTGTCGCGGACAATACACTCCACCATTTCGGTCACAGCCGCGGCCGGCGCCCAATAAGCGCTGCCTGTCTTGAGATAGCTGACAATTTCCGCTCCGCCTTTGCGGGTTCTTTCCACGAGCTGTTCAATCGTGTCTTTTGAAAGCAGTTCCGTAATGGGTACTCCGTTCACCGTCGCATACCGGGGCAAAGGCACCATGGAATCCCCGTGCCCCCCCAGAACCAGAGCCGTCGTATCTCCCACATAAACATTCAGCTCCCGGGCCAGAAAGTAGCGAAACCGGGTGGAATCGAGTACACCGGCCATTCCCACGACCCGTTTCAGGGCAAAACCCGTCACTTTCAGCGCCACATACGCCATGACGTCCAAAGGATTGGATACCATAACCAGAACCGCGTTGGGTGCGTAACGGGCGATCTCGGCCGAGACGGCGCTGATGATCTTGGCATTGATCTGCAGCAGATCGTCCCTGGACATGCCGGGCGTCCTTGCCTTGCCCGCGGTCACAACCACCACATCCGAATCTTTCATCAACGAAAAATCCTCGGCACCGACAATTTGTGTGTCGTAATGCCGAAGAGGAGCGGCCTGAATGGAATCCAGCGCCCTGCCGTGAGCCAGACCATCCATGATGTCCACAAGCACCACATCGGCGATCCGTTTTTCCGCGATATAGAGAGCTGTTGTGGCTCCCACATTGCCGCTGCCGACTACCGTCACTTTCGCCATGATCAGCCCTCCTCTTTGCTCTTTTCAAGACCCAGTGACTGCACCGTGTTCCTGACGACCGCAGCCGATTTATCGAGACTTTCCCTCTCGGACAGCGTGAGATCCAGCTCAATGACTTTTTCGACCCCGTTCTTTCCCAGCATGACCGGCACGCCCAGACAAATATCTTTCTGCCCGTATTCTCCGTTCAGATAGACCGGACCGCACACAATCCGCCGGACGTCCCGTATTACCGCCTCCACAATTTCAGAAACCGCGGCTCCGAGAGCGTTGCAGGCGCTTCCGGTTTTCAACGCCTGGACGATTTCGGTGCCTGCTTTGCGTGTTCTTCCAACCAGCCTCTCCACCTTGTCCGGCGGTAAAAGTTCGGTGATCGGGATGCCCTCGACACGCGCGTATCGGGGAAGTATCACCATATAATCGTGATGTCCTCCCAGAACAATAGCCGTGGTATCGACCGATGAGACATCCATCTCCTCCGCAATAAACTGCCGAAGTCGCGTTGAATCCAGCACTCCGGAAACACCCATCACCTTCCGGCGGTTGAACCCGCCCTTCTTTATGAAATAATAAACAAGCGTATCCACCGGTTCGGTCAGAACAACCAAAAACGCCTTGGGTGCGTATTTCCTGATTTGGGTGATAATGCCGTCGACCACCTCGATATTTTTTTCCAGAAGGTCAAGACGCATCATTTCCGGCTTGCGGACGACACCGGCAGCCACGACGATCACATCGGATCCCTCCATGTCCCTGAATTCATCCGATCCGTCCACATGCACATCGTAGGAACGGATCGGAGCGGCCTCCATCAAATCCAGCGCCTTGCCCTTGGCCCTGCCTTTCTCAATATCGATCATCAGGATGTTGGCGACCCGCTTCTCGGCCAGATAAAAGGCGGCGGCTGTGCCGACACTCCCGGCCCCGATAATAGTGATTTTTTTCACAGCCTTTCTCCTTCCTGGTTTGGACACCCGTCAGGACTGATTTGTGTGTTTATTACAAAATTTTTTCGGCAAAAGCAAGGACATTTATCGCCCAAATAAAAAGGGCCGGTCTTCAGGAGACCGGCCACCCGAAAAATTCGAATGAATATTCGCGTTGACAGGGCCATCAGATCAGCCACTTTTGAGCATCAACCACCGCGTAGGCGGCCAGGCGGACGATCTCTTCCACGGTTGCCGTTTTCCGAATCACGTGCACGGGCCGGTTCAGCCCCACCTGAATGGGGCCGATCGTTTCGGCGCCTCCAAGGCGTTTCAACAGATTCATGGCGATGTTGCCCGACTGAAGGTCGGGAAAAACAAGCACGTTCGCATTGCCCTGAAGGGGGCTGAACGGATAGTTTTCTTTCATGACCTCCGGAACCACGGCCACATCGCCCTGCATCTCTCCGTCGACAATCAGGCCGGGTTTCTGTTCCCGGACGATTTCGAGCGCGCGGCGCACTTTACGCGTAAACGGATGGTCCACGCTGCCGAAATTGGAAAAGGAAAGAAAGGCCACGCGGGGTTCCATGTCAAACAGCTGAACCACTTTGGCGCTCTGAATGGCGATTTCGGCCAGTTCCTCCGAGCTTGGATTGATGATGGCATTGGTGTCCGCGAAAAAATAGACTTTCTTCTCGAAGATCATGATGTACAGGGCCGCCCCTTTGGTTCCCGGTTTCCGGGGCCCGATGACCTGAAAAGCGGGCAGCATTTCATCATAGTAGTGATCGCAGACGCCCACCAGTCCGTCGGCGTCATTCGAATGCACCATGAGCGTTCCGAAATAGGAGGGCTGGCGAAGCCGCTGGTCCGCCAATTCGGGTGTCACTCCCGACCTTTGCCTGAGCCGATAATAGATCTCGCTGTACCGTTTAAGCTGATCCGATGTGGAGGGATCGATGATCTCCACATCCGGCATATCCAGACCCAGGGATCGAATCGATTCACGGATACGGTCTTTATTCCCCAGGAGGACCGGCTCTGCGATCTTTTCTTCCAAAAGAATCCGGGATGCCCGAAGCACCTTGTCCAGCTCTCCTTCCGGAAAAACAACCCGTTTGGGAGACGCTTTCGCCTTGTTGATCACGGTCCGGATCACCTCGAAACTCCGCCCCAAACGGGCTTCCAGCTGCTGCCGGTATTCTTCCGGATCGACCTCTTGCCGGGCGACTCCGCTCTTCATGGCCGCCTCGGCCACGGCCGTCGATTCCCAGAGAAGCACACGGTAATCGAGTGGTTTGGGAATGATGTAATCGGGACCGAAACGGATCTTTTCACCCCCGTAGGCCTTGATCACGGAATCGGGAACATCCTCCTTGGCCAGGGCGGCCAGGGCGTGGCAGGCCGCCACTTTCATCTCTTCGTTGATAGCCGTAGCCCTTACATCGAGCGCTCCCCGGAAGATAAAGGGGAATCCCAGCACGTTGTTTACCTGATTGGGATAATCGCTGCGGCCCGTGGCGACAATGGCATCGGGCCGGATTTTTCGGGCCGTTTCGGGCCGGACTTCGGGATCTGGATTGGCCATGGCGAAAATGATGGGGTTCTTTCCCATTTTCTTGAGCATTTTCTCTGTTAGCAAATCCCCTTTGGACAAACCGATAAAAATCTCGGTTCCCTCCAGGGCTTCTTCCAGGGTTCTGCATGATTCCGTGGTTGCGAACTGTTCCTTGTAGGCCTTCATTCCTTCTTCTCTGCCCTGGTAGATCACCCCCTTGGAGTCCAGCATGATGATGTTCTCCTTTTTAACCCCCAACTGAACGAACATATGGGAACAGGCGATGCCCGAGGCACCGGCACCCACCACAACCATGCGCGCCTTGCCGATATCTTTATTCGTGAGCTCCACCGCATTGAGCAGACCGGCCCCGCTGATGATAGCGGTGCCGTGCTGATCGTCATGAAAAACAGGAATCTTCATGGTCTTCTTGAGGGTTTCCTCGATATAAAAACACTCCGGACCCTTGATGTCTTCCAGGTTGATGCCTCCGAACGTGGGTTCGAGAACCTGCACCATCCTGATGATCTCATCGGGATCTTCCGTGTCGATCTCGATATCGAACACATCGATATCGGCAAACCGCTTGAACAAGACCCCTTTGCCCTCCATAACCGGTTTGCCGGCCAGAGCGCCGATGTTGCCCAGACCGAGAACCGCTGTTCCGTTTGAAACCACGGCCACGAGATTGCCCCGGTTGGTATAACGGTAAGCGTCAAGCGGATTTTTCTCGATCTCCAGGCAGGGCACGGCCACGCCTGGGGTGTAGGCCAGAGACAGGTCCCGCTGCGTGACACAGGGCTTGGTAGCGACAACAGCCAGTTTCCCCGGCCGGTCCATGCAATGATAATGCAACGCGTCTTCTCTTAAACTGGACATGGATGAATCCCCTTTACCGCTTAAGAATTTTTAGACTTGAGAAACTTCCGGATCCGCCGCAACAGTTCCTCGACTTCCACCGGTTTCTCGATATAATCATCAGCCTGATGGGATTGGGCCATGATCTTGCCATAACCGGGTTCCGTGAGTTTGCGGCCGATCGAAGTAAGCATGATGACCGGAATCATTTTCAGGTCCTTATGTTCCTTGATCTCCTGACACACTTCATATCCGTCCTTGACCGGAAGCATGATATCAAGCAGAACAATATCCGGCCTTTCTTTCAAAGCCGTTTCAAAGCCTTCGTCGCCCGCATGGGCCGTGATGACTTCATATCCTTTGTCCGCCAGGACAACCCGCAGGGTTTCCACAAAATCCGGGTCATCATCAACCAGCAGCACCCGGCGTCCCTTCTTTCTTTTCGGATTGAGAAGCGCGTACACGTGATCCATGAAAAGTCTCGGTTCCACGGGTTTCTCCAGATATCCTTCAGCCCCGTGACCTTCGGCTATCAGCCGGGCTGCGTTTATGCCCCTGTCAGATTCACTCAGCGAGGTGAGTATGAGTACCGGAATATGCCGCGTTGACGGATCCTTTTTCAACGCGTGGCATACGGCCATTCCGTCCAGATCGGGCAGCATCACATCCAGTACAATCAGATCGGGTTTTTCCGCTTTGGCCTTTTTCAAACCCGAAGGTCCTTCGAAAGCGGCTTCCACTTGAAAGCCTTTGGACTCCAATACGGTTTGAAGAGCGCTGATCACATCTTGATCATCATCCACCAAAAGCACTTTCTTTTTCATACTCGCCTCCTTTTACTCCGACCAGACCGGTACTGATCACGCGGCCTTGAGCATGGACCCTACCTTTTCCAGGAGAGCCCGGGGCTCCACGGGCTTTTCCAAAAAATCATCCACAGGAAGCAGATCGGTTCCCAGCCGCTCGCTGAATTGCAGATCCGTAACCTGCTGAACACTGGTAATCATGATGACCGGAATATGCCTCCCCAGAGAGGGCTCCATCTTTCGAAGGGATTTGACAAATCGGAATCCTGCGGACAGATCTTCCATCATCGCGTCCAGCAGGATCAGGTCGGGATTGAATGTCTGAAGCTTTTTGTGCCCCTCCCGGGCTGAATCCGACTCTCCGACGGTATATCCTTCTTTTTCCAGCACCGCTCTGATCGCGTTCCGAAAATCGGAATCATCATCAATCAAAAGAATTTTCAACGCCATAAAACAGACTCCTTATTTGACAAGTTGATTTTCCCTTTCCAGGACCTCGATAACCTCTTCGGCAATGGCGAGTTCTTCGTTCGTGGGAATCACCAGCACAGACGTCTTGCCGTCACTGATCCGGGTTTTGTGATTCCGGTTCGCGGTTTCATTCATTTCGATGCCCAGAAATTCCAGCCCCTCACAGACCATTCGGCGGACGGTATCGGAATTCTCTCCGATTCCAGCGGTAAATACCAGGGCGTCGATTCCTCCCATCACGGCCGCATAGGCGCCGATATATTTTTTAATGCGTCGGGTAAACACTTCCAGAGCCAGCTGATGGCGTTCACTGCCTTTCGCGGCCTTCTCCTCGATGGTGCGCAAATCGTTGTCGCCGCCGGTTATTCCGGCCAGACCGCTTTTCTTGTTGAGAAG
The DNA here is from genome assembly GCA_011388275.1 of bacterium. Taxonomy (GTDB): domain Bacteria; phylum Zhuqueibacterota; class QNDG01; order QNDG01; family DSAB01; genus DSAB01. The sequence goes on from DSAB01000005.1 coordinate 37,202, forward strand.
AGCGTCCATCTGGGACGGAGTCAGCTGATCTTCCTCCATACGATGCAGGGGAATGGCGGGATCGATATCACCGCACCGTGTTCCCATGACCAGCCCTTCCAGAGGAGTGAATCCCATGGTTGTGTCCACGGATTCGCCGTGCCGCACGGCCGTAATACTGGACCCGTTTCCGAGATGGCAGGTGATGATTTTCAGGCTTTTGAAGGGCTTTTCCAGAATCTCGGCCGCCTTGTGCGCCACAAACTGATGGGATGTTCCGTGAAAACCATAACGGCGTATCCGATGCACTTTATACCATTCGTAGGGCAGTCCGTAAATAAAGGCTTCCGGACCCATGGTCTGGTGAAAGGCCGTGTCAAACACCGCCACCTGACGGGCAAACGGGATCAGCCAGAAACTGGCCTGTATTCCCTTGATATTGGGCGGATTGTGGAGAGGCGCGAACTTCACGCATGCCTTGATTCTTTCCAGCACCGCCTCGTTGATGGCCACGGAACCGGTGAACTCTTCCCCGCCGTGCACGACCCGGTGACCGACGGCTTCGATCTCCAGAATATTTCCCAGAATTCCCGTATCGGGATGGATCAGGGTTTTCAAGACCAGGTCAATGGCTTTTTCATGATCCTTCACAGGCAGGGTTTTCTCAAGAGATTCCCGGCCCACGGGCCGGTAAATCATGCGCGCGTCGTCGAACCCGATGCGCTCCACCAGACCGCCCGCCAGCAACTCCTCCCGGTCCATTTGATAGATGCGGAATTTCAATGATGAGCTGCCGCAATTAAGCACCAAGACTTTCATAAACAGATGTTCTCCTTTTGTTATTGTTCGTTTGCGTTCGCGTTTTCAGGGCAGATAAACAGTAAATGTCGTTCCCTTATCCGGCTCCGATTCCACTCGAATGTCTCCGGAATGGGCCTCTACGATTTTCCTGACGATAGAAAGACCCAGACCGCTTCCTTCCACTTTTTCGGTTTCCCGAGTCCGGTAAAACTGATCGAAAATCAGCCCCAGCTTCTCCCGGGGAATGCCCACTCCCGTGTCGGCGACCACGACGCGGCTGCGATGGTCCTCTTCGGCGAGCTGGACGAAAATTCGTCCGTCCGGCTTGTTGTACTTGATCGCGTTGCTCAGCAGATTGGTGAACAGCATGTGCAAAGTTTCCTTATTGCCGAGAATGGATGGATACTGGGCGGGAATCTCAACATCCAGGGTGAGTCTCTTTTCATCCATCAGAGGTTTCATGAGCTCCGTCACCTCAGTCAGAATTTCCCTGATATCCACCGGCTCCATCCGGGTCACCACTTCACCGGATTCCAGGCGCGACAGGTTCAGCCAGTCATTGATCATGACATGCAGTCCCTTGATGCGGCGGCTGGCACGTTTCAGCATGAGCCGGGCCTTTTCAGGAATCTCTCCGGCAAGACCGTCGAGAATCACCATCAAATTCTGCTGCACGGCATCGAGGGGAGCCCGAAGTTCATGAGAGACCAGTGAAACGAAATTTTTCCGCATGGTCTCCTTCTCCTCCTGAAGGCGGTCCCTCTCCATGCGGATGCGCCTGCGTTCGAGCCCGCGGCGCACGATCAGACGGAGTTCATCCGGCGTAAAGGGTTTGGGCAGATAATCATACGCTCCATACTTCATGGCTTCCACGGCCGACTCGACCGTCGCGTATCCCGTAATCACGACGATCACCAGGTTGGGATCCATATTACGAGTCCGGTCAAGCACTTCCATGCCGCTGAGACCCGGCATTTTCAAGTCGAGAAGAACCAGATCCGGATCGAAAGACCGGATTTTCTCCAGACCGGTCTCTCCGTTTTCAGCCATTTCCAAAGCGTATCCTTCACGCTCCAGAACCTGGGCGCAGGAATCCCTCATGGCTTCTTCATCATCGACGATTAGTATTTTCTCGATCATCACGCCTCCACGGGCAGAAAGATGGTGAATGCCGTACCCCGGCCCGGTTCACTGTCCACCTCGATGCGTCCATGATGACGCTGAATGATGCCGTAACAAATGGAAAGCCCCAGACCGGTTCCCTCGCCCGCCTTCTTGGTGGTAAAAAACGGTTCAAAAAGCTGGCTGATATGTTCCCGGGGGATTCCCGGTCCCGTATCCGCGATTTGAATGAAAATCTGATTCTTTCCTTCTGTAAAGCCCGTACGAATGATCAACCCCCCTTTTCCATTCATGGCTTCGGCCGCATTGATGAAGATATTCATGAAAACCTGCTGCATCTGGGCCGCGTCAACGTGAACAGTGGGCAGGGCGGTATCGTATTTTCTCTCGATTTTCACGTTATGAAAAAGAACCTGCTTCTCCAGAATGGAAAGCACACTCTCCAGAATATCATGGATATGATGTGTCTCCGTTCTGGGTTCCGACTGGCGCGCAAAATCCAGCAGATTCTTGACGATCTCCTTGGAACGGGCGGCCAGTTTGACAATTTTCTCGAGATTCTCTTTTTGCAAAGACGGTTTGCCCTTGTTCACATCTTCCAGCAGCAGATGCGAGTACAGCATGATTCCGCCGAGCGGATTGTTGATTTCATGAGCCACTCCGGCGGACAGCTTTCCCAGCGAGGCCATTTTTTCGGTTTGAATCAGCCGGGTCTGCAGCTGCTGCAGATCCAGATAAGCCTTTTCGAGTTCGTCGGCCTTGGCCCGATGAGCGTCGGCAGCCGCGGCTTCGGATAACAGCTTTTTAATCTGACACAAATCCCTGGCCACCATCAGAACCCCGGTGATCTCTCCCGTGTTATCCTTGAGCAGAGATCCCCGAAGATTCATGGGAATTCTCTCTCCGGTCTTGCTCATGAAATCCACTTCCAGGTCCAGACTCGATTCTTTCCGGAAAAGGGACTGAATACGAGGCCCCTGAAACATCAATCCTCCCGCGCTTTCACGGTGGAACAGAACCTCCATGGGTTTTCCCAGCAATTCCTTTTGACTGAAACCGGTCAGTTTCAAAGTGGCCTGATTGGCGGCCTGAATCAGTCCGTTCGAATCCAAAACCACGAGCGCGTCCACCATGGAACGCATGATGCTGTCGGTGAGCTCCTGGGCCCGCGTCAGTTCCAGATTCTTTTTCTCGATCTCCACCGTGGTCTGGGCCAATTCCGCGTAAACGGCTTCCATCTGCTGGATAATCTCGATCCACATCTTCTCCTGAACGTTCAGCGAGGGTTCAAGAACCGATTCGATCATGAAATCCCTCCGGAATGAACGGCACAAAACAGACAGGGGTCAAAAGACCGGATAATCTGTTTCACCTCGATGAGATCCTGTTCATCGGTCACCGGGGTGCCGGTCAGAGCCTGTTCCACGGGTCCGGGCTTTCCCTTGAAGCCGCGGGGTGAAAAATTCCAGGTAGACGGTGATATGACCTGATAATTGACGATAATACCGTTTTTAACCTGCATCCAGTGGCCCAGCGCCCCGCGTGAAACCTCGGAAAAGCCGAATGCCTCTCCCTCCGAACGGGGTTTGTGTTTGTTATAGAATGGTGCCTCCGGGTCCATGGACCGTATCCAGGTTTCCATGGCGCTCAGGATGATCATCAAGTCATGAAACCGAAGAACAATCCGCGTATACACCGTATTGCCGAGCTCTTTAACCAGATCGAGAGCCAAAGGATCCTGCTGAACGATCAGACGGGCGATGGGCCCCACTTCGGTGACATACCCCTGATATCTCGGAGCCTTGGCCCATGAATAAGCGCCCTCCTTATGCACATCGGATGCGGTCTTTGCTTCATAAGGATGGAGAGAGTGACTCTCCAGGAACCAGCTGTGTGATACATCTTCGGTAATAGAACCGGGCTCCAGGGAAGCAACGGATTGTGTATCGGAAAACCCGGACTTGTAGAGACTGGATCCGTCAGGCCGCGGAAAAGCGCCGTATGACAAAAATCGCGATTGCCCTTTGCCCAGAGTGTCCAGTCCCCATTCACGTCCATAACGAATGAACAGACCCAGATCGCCATCGGCATGAGATGCTTCGCCGAGCCATCGGTCCATATCGGAGAGACTCGATACTTCCAGCCATCTCTCGAGAGATCCGCCGAGAACCCGTTTTTCGATGAATTCCCGGACGCTTCTCCACACACCCAGCATGCGAAGCCGGTCGCTCCGTGTAATGGGCCGGGTCACCCCGCCGGGCTGAAAAGCCAGCGAATTGGGCCATTTCCCGGCCAAGAGCCCCATGATTTCCAGAATGGTTTTTCGGTTTTTCAGCACATCCAGATAGGCTTCTCCCTCCAGAGAATGAAAACGGCGGCACATTTCCTCATATCCGGGACGGCCTTTCAGAGAAGGATGGGTTAAATCCACGGCGAAAAGCAGATAAAAGTGGGTTTGATGATTCATGATGATTTCAGCGCCCAATACCGTGTTTCGCACCCAGTAGGCGTTTTCCGGCATGCCGACTCCGTAAAACCGGCCAAGCATGTCGGAGGCGGCCGTGGACTGACCGATACTGCAGATTCCGCATATGCGGGGCGCGAAAACCAGGGCATCCATGGGATCACGGCCGATCAGCAGCTTTTCGAATCCTCGAAACATGACGCCGGCTATCCAGGCTTCGGTGACCCGGTTCTGCCGCACGTGGACCCGGGCTTCGAGATCGCCTTCCACGCGCGGCATGGGGCTGATGGCGAACGTTCTCTCCTTCATGACTTCGTTTCTCCTTCCGTTTCCACGGATTTGAAGGATACGGCATTCACCTTCAGCCGCTCGGGACAGGCCAGTTTTGCCAGGCCGCTGATACCGACATACCAGGCCTTGGGTACATCCAGAGGAAGCGTGGTGGGAATATCGCCGATTTTCCGGGTTTCAAAGAAGGGGACAAATCCGTCGGGAAATTTGGGAGACGTGCATGAAATACAGGGAAAACCGCCCCGTGTGCAGCTTCCCGTGCGGCCCAGCCAAAGCCGTTCATTGCAGTCGGACTCGCACTGAGTGGCCTTGCAGCCCAGATTTTCGAACAGACATCCCTGCTGGGAATACATCTCCGCCGAAGCCTTGAATTCGTAGTATTCATTGCGCGGACAGGCGTGATGGGCGAGTTTTCCGTAAAAAACGCGGGGCCGCTGAAACCGATCCAGATCAGAAAGATTCAGCTTGCCGGAGGAGAGGTCCAGCAGTGTCTCGACCATCCAGTCAGGATGGGCAGGGCAGCCGGGAAGATTGATAACGGGAAATCCGGAAGAAGAACGGAAATTTTCACCCAGGAAGCCGCCAGGTCGAGATCGGTAAAACTGAAGCCCCGTGGCGTCCATGGGGTTTCGGCCCGCGGCCGCGATGCCTCCGAATGAAGCGCAGGTTCCTGCCGCCAGCACATACCCGGCCGCATTTGCCAGGTCCCGCACCCAATCCATTAGTGGTCGTCCGCCGAAACAGGCGTACTGTCCGGTTCCCCGTGGTCCCTGGTAAACAGCGCCCTCCACAACCAGAATATCAAGCGGGCGCGAGCCGTCCGTACACGCCTTAAGCACAGGAATCACTTCATGTCCACCGATCGAACCCAGCGTGGGGTGCCAAAGCAATTCGATGTTCAAAAGATGAAACGCCGTCATGATATCGGGCTGTTCGGCGTTGAGAAACGAAATCGTTTCTCCCCCGCAGCTGCCGCTCTGAATCCACAGCATATTCATGTTTTTATTCTGCCCCAAACTCACCTCGCCTGCTTTAGTCCAGCAGCCTGCGCGTACTGAAAAAGAACGCGATTTCACGGGACGCCGTCTCCTCACTGTCGGATGCGTGCACGCAGTTTCGAGTCACGTTTTCCGCCATATCCCGCCGGATTGTCCCCTCGGCCGCCTCGGACGGGTCCGTGGAGCCGATGAGAACGCGAAGATTTTGTATGACATTTTCCCCTTCCACAACCATGGGTACCGAAGGGCCGGATACCATGAATTGAATCAGATCTTCGAAAAAAGATTTGTCTCTGTGAACATGATAAAAGAATTCGGCCTCACATCGGGTCAGCCGTGTTTTTTCCATCGCGACAATCCGGAAACCGGCCGCTTCGATCCTTCGACAGATCTCGCCTACCAGATTCCTGCTCACGGCATCGGGTTTGATATTCAGTAAAGTGCGCTGCATGGAGACTCCTTTGGGTTCACGCCGGGACAATTCGAGTACCGGTTCCACCATGAAGGGCTTCCGCCATTTTTCCCATGGAAGTGATGATCACTTCTTCTCCGCCCCCTTCAAGAAATTCGATCGCGGCCTCGATTTTGGGACCCATGTTTCCCGGCGGAAATTCGCCGGCTTCAAGATACTCGGCGGCCTGCGCGAGGGTCATCCGGTCAAGATCACGCTGACGGGATGTGCCGAAATTCAAGGCCACTTTTTCCACGGCGGTCAGAATATAGAGTTCCTGTGCGCCGATATTCAGCCCTAAAACCGCCGAAGCGCGGTCTTTGTCCACCACGCCATCCACGCCTTCATACGCGCCGTCTTCTTCCACATAAACGGGAATGCCCCCGCCTCCGCAGGCGATCACCACCGTTCCGTCTGAAACCAGCTTCTGAATGATCCGGCGCTCGACGATTTCAACAGGCCGGGGCGACGGAACCACCCGGCGCCATCCCCGGTCCGCATCTTTTCGGACGGCCCAACCCCGTTCTTTCCGAATGGCTTCCAATTGATCTTCACGGAAAAAAGGCCCGACGAATTTCGTCGGATTCATGATGGATGGATCGTTTTTATCAACGATCACCTGGGTAAGAAGAGTGGCCACCTGCCGGCTTATCCCCTTGCGGTGCAGCATGTTCTGAAGGGATTGTTCGATCATGTATCCCATGCCGCCTTCGGTGTCCGCTACCAGCACGCCCAAAGGAATAGGAGGCACGAGATGACGTGCCTCCTCAACCCGGATCAGCGCGTTTCCGACCTGGGGACCGTTCCCATGGGTAATGATGACGGAAACACCCTGAGAAATCAGATCCACCACCCCCACCAGACTCCTTCGGGTGTTGGCAAACTGCTGGTAGATGTTCCCCTCTTCAAATTCCCGGGTGATGGCATTGCCCCCCAGAGCCACCACGGCGATTCTCGGAAATTTAGAATTTGTCGAGCACATCGTCCAGCGTGGGTTCTCCTATTTCCTGCAGGCGGTACTGCACGCGCACCGCAGGTTTGTTTATTTTGATCACCTTCTTCAGATCGATGGGCGTGCCGATTATCACCGCGTCACAATCCACGGAATTGATGGTTTTTTCCAGATCCCGGACCTGTTGTGTGCCGTAACCCATGGCAGGCAGAAGGGTTCCGATTTTCGGATACTTTTTAAACGTTTCCTCGATTGTTCCCGTGACCCAGGGCCGGGGATCGACGATCTCCGAAGCCCCGAATTTCTGTGCGGCCACGATACCGGCTCCGTAGGCCATCTCGCCGTGTGTGAGCGTGGGCCCGTCTTCCACGACCAGAACTCGTTTGTTTCGAATAACCGACGGATCATCCACCACCAGAGGTGAAGCGGCTTCGATGATCACGGCAGCGGGATTGACGTCTCGTACATTTCGGCGAACCGTTTCAATGCATTCATGATCGGCTGTATCCACCTTGTTGATGACCACGACATTCGCGGTTCGCAGGTTGGTTTCGCCGGGATAGTAGGTCAGTTCATGGCCGGGACGATGAGGATCGACCACAGTGATGAGCAGATCCGGCTTGTAGAAAGAGGTATCATTGTTTCCGCCGTCCCACAATACCACATCAGCTTCCTTTTCAGCCTGGCGGAGAATGGCTTCGTAATCCACACCGGCATAGACGATATTTCCCATATCCAGATGCGGCTCGTATTCTTCCATCTCCTCAATCGTGCAGTGATGCGCCGCCAGATCCACGTACTTTTCGAATCGCTGAACCGCCTGTTTCGCCAGATCGCCATAAGGCATGGGATGCCGGACGGCGACAATTTTCTTGCGCTTTTTTTTCAGAATTTCGCTGACACGACGTGTGGTCTGGCTCTTTCCGCAGCCGGTCCGAACCGCACAAACCGCGATAACGGGCGCTTTCGACCTGATCATGGTCTGCTCCGTGCCCATGAGAATGAAATCGGCCCCCGCGCCGTTGACCATGGCGGCCTTGTGTCCAATATATTCATGAGATACATCGCTGTAAGCGAATACAACCTGATCGATTTTCTTTTCTTCGATCAGCTGAGCCAGTTCCGACTCGGCAAGGATGGGAATTCCGTCCGGATAGAGTTTGCCGGCCAGAACCGCCGGATATTTGCGTCCTTCGATATCGGGAATCTGGGTCGCGGTGAAAGCAACGACTTCGAACGCTTCATTGTCCCGGAAATAAACATTGAAATTATGAAAATCACGACCCGCGGCACCCATGATAACAATTCGTTTCTTGTTCATTATATCCTCCAAAACAATATCGAGCAAATAGATATGTCAACCTCTTCAACATGTTCCGGTTTGAATGAATGCCATTCACTCGAAACCTTGCAGATACCGCGTATAGAGCTGATATCGGATCAAACAGAGCATCAAAGCACCTCATTCATCTCCGAAATGAATGCCCTGCGCCAACGGAAGCGCGTCCGACCAGTTGATAGTATTGGTCTGCTGCCTCATATACTGTTTCCATGAATCGGATCCCGACTCCCTGCCATGCCCGGTTTCCTTCTCGCCCCCAAAGGCCCCGCCGATTTCCGCACCCGACGTGCTGATATTGACGTTGGCGATACCGCAGTCGCTTCCCGCGTGAGACAGAAAATATTCGGCTTCCTTCAGGTTCAACGTGAATATGGAAGAGGACAGCCCCTGCGGCACGTCGTTGTGCAGCCTGATCGCGTCTTCGATGGTCTTGTATTTGATGGCGTATAGAATGGGAGCGAAGGTCTCCTCCTGCACAATGGGCCAATGGTTTTCCGCTTCCACGATACAGGGCGACACATAGAGATCCGATGGCATGTTCTTCAGTTCCTCGCCCCCGGCAACGATGCGGCCGTTGAGCTTCCTGACTTCATCGAGCGCCCGCATCATGTCTTCCACGGCGGCGCGGCTGACCAGGGGGCCCATCAACGTACCCTCTTCCATGGGGTTCCCGATGCGCACCGATTGATAGGCTTTAACCAGGCGCTCGAGCACGGTGTCGTAAACGGATTCCTGAACGATAATACGGCGGGTGGAAGTGCATCGCTGCCCCGCGGTGCCCACGGCTCCGAAGAGAATGGTTCGCACGGCCATGGAGAGATCACCGTGATTGGAAACGACAATCCCGTTGTTACCCCCAAGCTCGAGAATCGCGCGGCCCAAACGCTCTCCCACTGCCTGCCCCACTTTCTTGCCCATTGCCGTGGAGCCCGTGAAACTGATCAGTGGAATCCGTCTGTCCGCGACCAGCATGTTGCCGACCACCGATCCCTTTCCTACAGCCAGCCCCAGCACTCCGTCGGGAACCTGATTGGCCTTCAGGACGCGGTCGGCAATTTTCATACAGGCGATGGCGGTCAGCGGTGTGTGGGAAGAGGGTTTCCAGACCACGCTGTCTCCACAGACCAGCGCGAGCATGGTGTTCCAGGCCCAGACGGCCACGGGAAAATTGAAGGCCGTAACCACACCCACAACACCCAGAGGATGATACTGATCATACATTCGATGCGAGGGGCGCTCGCTGTGCATGGTCTTGCCGCAAAGCTGCCGGGAGAGTCCGACGGCAAAGTCGGCAATATCGATCATCTCCTGCACCTCGCCTTCACCCTCAGGCCGGATCTTTCCCATCTCGAGAGTGACCAGCGCGCCGAGTTCTTTTTTGTATTTTCGAAGTTCCAGCCCGATCTGGCGAACCACCTCACCTCTGCGGGGGGCGGGAACCAGCCGCCATTGCAGAAAAGCGTTGTGCGCCCTGGCAACGACTCTTTCATAGGATTCTGCGGAGAGCTGCTTTACCTCCGCCAGAACCCGATTGTCGATAGGGGAGACTGATTTGAGGATGCCTCCCTTGTCGTCATCGATCCATTGTCCGTTGAATCCTCCGGCATTGACTGATTCGATGCCCAGTTTCTTTAAAACATCTTCCATTCGATGGCTCCTGTCAATTGATGGTTGAAGAACACACGCGTATCTTCAGAATTTCAAAATCATTTCTTCGCTGAAACGGCCTTTCGCCCGGACCTGCAGGACATGTTAACCGGTTTTAAAGTAAGCTCAAAAACCTCATTAAGCTGTTCCACGAAATGAAACTGCATGGACCGGCGAATATTCTCGGGAATTTCCGTGAGATCCTTCTCGTTGAATTTAGGCAGGATAATTTGCCGTATACCCGCCCGTTTGGCGGCCAGCACTTTCTCCTTGATTCCTCCAACAGAAAGCACTTTGCCCCGCAGGGTCACCTCTCCGGTCATGGCCACATTGTGCCTCACCGGTCTCTGTGTAAGCAGCGAAACCAGAGCCGTGGCCAGGGTCACCCCTGCGGACGGACCGTCCTTGGGAGTCGCTCCTTCGGGAATATGCACATGAACGTCCTGCTTTCTGAAAAAGTCTTCCTCGATCTTTAGTTCACCGGCATGAGACCGTATATAGGAGAGTGCCGCCTGGGCCGACTCTTTCATCACCTCACCCAGCTGGCCGGTCAACACAAGGCCTTTGTTCCCCGGCATGATGGTGGCTTCCACGAAGAGAATCACGCCCCCTACCGGAGTCCAGGCCAGCCCGGTTGCCACACCCACATGATCCTTGCGCTGCGCGATCTCGGAGAAGAATTTTCTTGGCCCCAGAAATTCCGGCACATTGACGATATCCACACTGATTTTCTTGATTTTTCCTTCGGCGATTCGGCGGGCGACTTTCCTGCAACAGGTGCCGATCTCCCTTTCGAGATTGCGGACTCCGGCTTCACGGGTGTATTCTGAAATGATTTTGCGTATGGCGGCCCGGTTGAACTGAATCTGCCCCCGCTTTAAACCGTTTTCATCTTTTTGACGGGGAATCAGATACCGGCGCGCGATCTCTACTTTCTCTTCGTCGATGTAACCCGGAAGCCGCAGAACCTCCATTCGGTCCAGAAGGGGCCGGGGAATGGTATCCAGGACATTGGCCGTGGTGATGAACATGACACGGGACAGATCAAAGGACACTTCCAGATAATGATCGGAAAACGAATCGTTCTGCTCCGGATCGAGCACTTCGAGAAGGGCGGATGCCGGGTCTCCCCGAAAATCCGAACCCACCTTGTCGATCTCATCCAGCATGAACACGGGATTGTTGGACCCCGCCTTCTTGATGGACTGAATAATACGACCGGGCAGCGATCCGATATAGGTGCGCCGGTGTCCGCGGATCTCCGCTTCATCACGCATGCCGCCCAGAGAATAGCGGATAAAATTCCGATTCATGGCCCGCGCGATGGAACGGCCCAGAGAGGTTTTTCCGACACCCGGAGGGCCGACAAAACAGAGAATGGGGCCCTTGGAACTCTGTTTCAGTTTTCGGACCGCCAGAAATTCCAGAATCCGGTCCTTCACGTCCTGAAGGTCATAATGGTCTTCATCCAGAATTTGCCTGGCCATCTCCAGGTCGATATTGTCCTTTGTGCTGATCTGCCAGGGTAAACCGGTCAGCCAGTCCAGATAGGTTCGTGACACGGTGTATTCGGCGGCCTGGGGCGGCATGCGCATCAGCCGATCCAGCTCCTTCTCCGCAGCCTCACGGGCCTCCTGGGGCAAAGCGGCCTCGTCGATCTTTTTCTTCAGTTCCTCGATTTCGGCTGTGCGGTCATCCTTATCTCCCAGCTCCTTCTGAATGGCCTTCATCTGTTCACGCAGAAAAAACTCTTTCTGCCCCTCTTCGATCTTGTTGCGAACCTCCGACTGAATCTTGCTGCCCAATTTGAGAAGCTCCAGCTCCTTGTTCAGCAGAGTCAAAAGGCGGATGAGACGGTCTTCCACGTTCAGGGTGCCCAATATGGCCTGGCGGTCTTCGATATCCATCTTCATGTTGGATGCCACCAGGTCGGCCAGCCGGCCCGGATTCCCCACGCTGGAAACGACTCCGGCCAGTTCATCGGGCAGAAAAGGAGAGATGCTGATGATCTGCTGAAAGATTTCGATGACTTCACGTACCAGCGCCTCGATCTTGACGCCGCGGGCCGTTTCTTCGCGGATCAACTGAACCCGCCCCTTGAGATAGGGTTCGGTCTGCGTGATCTCCTTGAGCCGAATACGGGTCAGCCCCTGTATCATCAACCCCATGTTTCCGTCGGGTATTCGAAACATCTTCAATATCAGAGCGGCGGTGCCGATTTTATATAGATTGCCCACCTCCGGCTCGCCCGAGGAAGAACGCATGGCAAACAGCCCCACGATCTTTCTGTCTGTGAGGGCCTCATTCACCAGAGCCATGCGGCGTTCATCGGTAATGATCAAGGGAGCCACAACATAGGGAAAGATCAGCACATTGGCCACGGGAAGGATGGGCAGCTCATCGGGTATTTCCGGCATCTCTGCGAATTCTCCGGGTTGATGCAGGACTTGACCTTTATATTCAGTCATAACGGATTATTCCACCTCGATTTGAATAGGCATGGATTCCCGGGCTGTGACTTTCGGCAATCGAACCTCCAGAAAACCGTCCTTGTAATTGGCCGTCAGACTTTCCATATCTACTTCTTCCATCACCGCGATCTTTCTTTCGAACGGACCGTAATTGATCTCCATCTTGTGATAACGGCGATGTTCCGAAGGGGGCACGGCCTTTCGCACCCCGCGAATGATGAGAACGCCTTCCTGAAAGGTAATGGAAACTTCTTCGGCCTTCATCTGTGCCAGTTCCAGAATCACCACATAATCCGTATTGGTTTCGAATACATCGGTCGGAGGTTTCCAGCACAGCTCCTGACGATACATGGAAGGATAGGACGATCCGAAAAAATTGGAAAAGAAAAACTCGACCTCTTCTTCCAAAGGGCCCAGCATGGCCCGGACTTTTAACTCTTTAGGTTCAGCCACAAACGGCCTCCCTGACTGTTGTCACCCAATTTATACGCGAATCCCCTTCAAATATAGATCTATATTATAGTAAGGATTCGACTGAAAATCAAGTGAAAAAGGAGCTTCGGCAGGAAGAGACAGACTGCGGAAGACCGGGCCTTCAGAAAAAGTCATGAAGAGTCCCCTTCGATGATTCCGGCCGGATGAAAATTAGGGGTTGCATCCAGTTAAAACACATAATAACTTGTAAGCGGCCGTTCTTCCGGCAAACCTTGCCAGAAGGGACAAATTATTATGAAAGCGAAAAAACATCCCGTTAAAACCCGTTTTCTTTTTAACACATTCACAAGCGCTGTCGGCGGAATCCTGCTCACCGCCGCGGGTATTCGTTTTTACTTCAGGGGGGAATGGGTTCCTGCACTGCTGGCTTTTACGGCCGGTCTGCTCATGCTTCTTTCGGCCTGGGGTTATCGCCAGACCGGGAAGAAGACAAACTAACCTGCAATATTCATGAATTTGACAGGGAGGCCGGATTATCCTGGATTCAAGACCGCTCTGCTACGCAGAGCGGTCCCGCTGGAATTTATTCATGCGTAAGCAGGACGGAAATGACGAATGGGGGGGCAAATTCGAAATTTATCGGCGGATTGTTTTTCCTCTTGACTCTGTTCTCGTGTATCAGTATCTTGCATTTCGACTGCCTCTTTTACACCTATCCGGTCATTAATTCTATTACAGGGTATTTTTTCTGTTTTTCTTTATTGATCCAACGAACACACGCGGACCGAAATGAATTTCAGATCGCCTGTTTGCTGTATGAATACACGTCAATGCGTTTTCAATCTGTTTTAGTGCCAAAGCTGACCGGGTCAAAAACCAAAAGGAGGTTCAATCATGAAAAAATGCCTTGTTGTTCTTCTCGCTTTGTTGATGTTCACCAGCCTGGCCGCCGGCGAGGAAAAGATGACGACGGCCGACAATTTACGGATCGGCCTGGGAGCGGCCATCGGCAAGGAAATTCTGCCCTACTCGATGGGTTCGGGCTTTGTTTTCAAAATGGTCGATTTTCCGAGTTTCTACATTCCCATCATCATTGCCTCCAATTTCCGCGTGGAGCCGTTTTTCGGTTTTTACAACCTGAAATTTGAAGAAGGCGATGACTGGGAATCGCTCAACTACATGGAATACGGAGCGGGCCTCTTTTTCATGAAATGGTTCGGTCCGGTCGACCTCTACGGGGGCGTCCGATTCGGTTTCTTTTTCAGCAAAATGGCCGGAGAATACAACGATTCCGAATCCTCATGGTCCAGAAACGATCTTTTCGTCGGCCCGGCTCTGGGCGGCGAATATTTCTTCACCCGCCACCTGTCCCTGGGCGGCGAAGTGCAATTCATCTACACCAAATGGGGAGACGAGAAATATGAACCGTCATCACCGAACGGGAGCGATGATTTGACGGTGACGGAAATGAAAACCAAGACCCTGTTCTTTATTCGCTGGTATATGAAATAGCCGGATCTTCAAATTCACGGGAATTCCGAACTCGGCCGAAACCCGACCCGGCAGGGGCCGATCTCCGATGCAATGTTTCAGGTTTCGATTCAACACCTGTCTTCTGTAAAATAAAAACCCGGATGTACGGTTCATCCGGGTTTTTATTTTCGGTAAGGGCGACAAACAAACCGATCCCCTGAAATTTCTTCTATGATCGCCTGATCTCTGTCAGCTGGTATTTGAGCAGGCCGGCGGGCACCTCGATTTCAACCACCTCATTGACCGCTTTTCCCAGCAGCGCCCTGCCCACAGGCGAACTGACTGACAGTTTGTTTTCCAGAATATCGGCCTCGGCTTCAGAGACGAGCATATACTCCATCATCTCTTCGGAATTCAGGTCTTTCAGTTTGACTGTGGCACCGACGTAGGCCTTGTCATCGGGGATATCCATGTTGTCGATGATCTGGGCCGAGGCGAGACGGGCGGACAGATTGCCGATTTTCTGTTCCAGCATAGACTGCTCCTCTTTGGCGGCGTGGTATTCGGCGTTTTCCCGAATATCGCCGAAAGATCGGGCATGTTCGATCTTGGCCGCGATCTCCTTCCGTTTCACCTTGACCAGTTCATTGAGTTCACGTTCGAGTTTCAGATAACCATCCCGTGTCATATAGGAGATGTCCATACCGGACTCCCTTGATAATTGGATCATTGTAAAAAGACCTGTTCAGCAAACAGGGCCGCCCCTTCATCACCGTGAAGGGGCGGCCTCTGAAGGCAATAAACGACTTTTTTTTCAAAGAAGCAAGTCTGAAATCGGGTTTTTTAAATTCATGCCGGAAAATGAGGATACGTTTTTATTCAACAGGAGAGGGGGCTTATTTTTTTTACGGCCCTTCGGGCCGCGACTTTGTCATCTCCGTCCCGCGTACGCTTGAATAAACTCCAGCGGAGATCCGGTAATTGCACATCTTACGGCATGTCATCCCCGCGAAAGCGGGGATCCAGTTTTGTATATTTTCAACTCTTTTCCCAAGCTCGCTGCCATCAAAGAGGTATCTTCGGGACATTTCCCGAGTACACCCCAAATTCTTCCCGCTTCGCGCTTTGCGCTCTGCGTCTTTTCGCCTTACGAATTACGATTTACGCATTACGGTTTTTTCAATCCGCCATCCGAAATGCTTTTCTACTTGAAATTCAGACAAATAAATTGTAAACTAAAAATCATCCGCTCTCAAGGAAAACGCGTTTGCTTCGGGCGGAGGGAAACCCTGCGTGGATCCCGCTGATTTCGGCTGGTTTGAATACAGAGGGTATGACCCATAAAAGAACAAATACGGGAGGTCCTGGATGAAGAAATGGATGATTTTTTTAACAGGTCTGATTCTGCTGGGATGCGGCTCCGGTCACAGAGAGATCCCCATTCAGGGACATCTGACTTTCGAAGGACCCCCTCCTGACAGTGTGTACATCGGTCTCTACAGCGCCTCAACCCGGAACTTTCTCGGAGAGCCCGTAATACTGCTTCGTGAGTCGGGTGATGCCTTTGAAATGCGGGCCCGGCCGGGTTCGGAGGACTTTATTGCTTGATTCCCGCTCAGGGAAAGCGTACTTTACGGGTACCGAAAACCGGCAGATACAAACCTGCTTTACTCGAGAAATAAATCATCGGAATAAAAATTAAAGGCTGAATGGTATGAGCCAGATCACCCGATTCGGAATCTCGATGGAGTCCAGACTGCTCGAACGTTTCGACGAGCTGATCGGCCGCCACGGTTATTCCAGTCGCTCCGAGGCGCTGCGCGACCTGGTGCGCGACCGGCTCGTGAGCGAGGAATGGTCTCAATCGGATTCGCAGCAGGAAACCGTGGGAACCATCACCATTATCTACGACCATCATCAGAGGCAGCTGACCGAAAACCTCAACGAGCAGCAGCACAAGCATCATCACGCTGTCATCTCCATGATGCATGTACATCTGGATCATGAAAACTGCCTGGAAGTGCTGGCTGTGAGGGGAAAAGCGAATGATCTGAAAAAGCTGGCCGATGAACTCATCAGCACCCGGGGCGTCAAACACGGCAAGCTGGTCATGACCTCAACCGGCCGGAACCTCTAGACGGGTATCCGCTAATCAGAGCAGGCGGTTGAGGACTTCGGCCACCCGCTGCAGTTTTTCCTTATCAACAGAACAGATGGCCAGGCGCAGCCCCCGGGCCATGGGCACCAGATAAATGCCCTCCTTCTTCAGCATTTCATTGTGTTCCATGGGCCGGTCTGAATCCACGCTCATGAAGAATCCGCTGTCATACGGCATCAGCAGCTCGGGTCGAATCTCTTTGCGAAATGTTACGGCCCTTTTATTTAATACCTGTATCCAATGTTCCTTTTCTTTATAGTAATTTCTCAACCGGGGCTTGTCCTTCACAAGGACCGCCGCCAGAGCCTGGCCCACGGCCGGGGCCGCACCCGTCGTTCCCCGGTTGGATATCATCAGAATATTCCTGAACTCATCCAGCACCACCTGATCGTCATGGACGGCCGTCAGAACGGCCGTGCGCAGACCGTATTTGGCCAGGGTCTTGGAGATGCTGTAATTGACCAGAGTCAGAACATTCGGATTCAATGAGTCGATTTTCAGGAACACCGCTTTCTCATCAGGCTTGCAGAAATCGATATAAGCCATGTCCAGCAGCAGAATGACCGGACATTGAAATCCGTTGAGAATTTCCACGATCGCATCCCAGGTGTGCAGGGGGATGGAATACCCCGTGGGGTTGTGCGCCGGAGAATTCAGAATCACGAACACGCAGCCGTCGCGGCGGGCAGCCTCGGTCAGTGTTTGGGAGAAATGCTCCAGATCGAAATTCCCTTCTTTGAAAAGACGGAAGAGAGTCAGAGAACGATGGTTCTCAAAAGCGATCGTCTCATAGGGCAGCCAGTGCCAGTCCGCCGTGATGAACGTGCCGTGAAGCTCCGTGTAATTGGCAACGGCCTGGCGGACTCCGCCCAGTCCTCCGGTTACGGCCACGCTGACTCTTCTCTTGTCAGGAGTGTATTTCTGAAAGCAGAGATGTTCCATGGCCTCCAGGAAATCCGGATGTCCGGCGATGGGCGCGTAAGCCGATACGCGCTGCATGTCCAGAAGCGGAAACAGGGAATCCACCGAATCAAATGTGACGAGCCGGCCTTCATGGGTGAACGATCCGATGGATCCGTTGATCACATCTTCACCCCGGGCGGCCCTTTCTTTTGCTTCCCGGTTGTTTTGAATAATCATCTCATGGAAAATCCGGCCGGTTTTATGGGAATTGGCGAACATGTCGGCTCCTTCCTGGTCTTTGGGATTCCCAGGTAAAGGGGATTCTTTCTCAATATACGATGCGCGGGAACCATTGCCAAGAGGAATCCGTTCACCGCGCAATATGAACAATTTTTTCACTTGACAAACAAATGATGAATTTGTATATTCGGTTGTGTTACGATTATTTTATTCGTGTTATCATTTATATCATTTTTCTGAATTCATGTTATTCAATCCGTGAGGAGTCCGTCATGTCACGTCTTATGCCATTACTGCTTTTGCTGGCGAGTCTGACCGCAACTCTGACAGCCGAAGAGACCGTTCCCGCTGATTCGATCCGCGTTCAATACCGCATGGATCCCGTGGTGGTCACGGCAACCAAAATCCGTCACGCTCGAAGGGACCTGGCTGCCAGCATCTCGGAAATTCCCAGAGAACTGATCGAAACGACACCCACGGCCGCCGTACTGGAGCTGATTCAGCACCATGTCCCGGGTCTTTATGTGACCGAATGGGGCGTGATGGGCTTCGGCGCCGCGGGCCAGGCGGCAGGCAAGATCTCCATTCGCGGTATGGGCGGCGGAGCCGACACCCACGTTCTGATTCTGCGCAACGGCCGGCCCGATTTCATGGGCCTCATGGGATGTACCATTGCCGACGAGTTTTCATCCGACGGCGTGGAAAGGGTGGAAGTTATCCGCGGACCAGGCTCCTTCCTCTACGGCACAAACGCCACGGGCGGCATCATCAACATCATCCCCCGGCAGGTTCATGAGAATGGATTCGAGACAACCTTCAAGGCCTCGGCCGGAAGCTTCAATATCCGGACTCTTTCTCTTTCTCACGGCGGCCGGCAGGGCGCCTTTGACTATTATCTGACGGCCAATACCAGGCGCACCGACGGCCATCGCGACGATTCGGCCTATCGCGGAGACCATTACACCCTGCACGGCGGATACCGTTTCAACAACTCCATCCTGGAATTCAACGCCAATCTGGCGGATCTTCGGGTTTTGGATCCCGGACCTGTGAACGCGCCCCGAACGGACAACTGGTACGATATGCTCCGATTCGGCGGCGACCTCAACTGGATTCAGAACAGCGCCTGGGGTGAATCCAATA
Source organism: bacterium (assembly GCA_011388275.1). Taxonomy (GTDB): domain Bacteria; phylum Zhuqueibacterota; class QNDG01; order QNDG01; family DSAB01; genus DSAB01. Next base: position 56,072 of record DSAB01000005.1, read on the forward strand.
TCAAACTGCATGCCAATTTCGGCGAACATCAATTTTTCAGCGGCTGGAACTCCACGGACCGGACTTTAGGGCTGATGTTTTTTCACAACGCCAAGCCCTGGAAAGGGCAAACATTCACAGCGGGATTCGACTTCAAACGATACGGAGGCAGAGCCGATGATGCTTCCACCGATTACGGCGAATTTTTCATCACGGAATACGCGCCGTATTTGCACGCGCAGCAGCTTCTGGGAAGCCGCCTCATTGTTTCAGCCGGATTCCGTGTTGAGAACCATGAACTTTACGGCCGCGAATGGCTGCCCAAAGCCGGAATCGTGGTGCATCCCGATCGGGCCACTTCCCTCCGGTTCTCCCTGGCCAAGGGATTTCGGAGTCCGTCCATCCGTGAACTCTATTTCTGGGCCCCGGCCAATGAGGAACTCACTCCGGACCGGACCTGGAATCTGGAAGCCGGCCTGTCCCGCGTTTTCGGCCGGCGTCTTCGGCTCGAAGCCGCGGTGTTCGAAACACGCGGCCGCAATCTCATCCAGTTCAGCGGTCCGCCTCCCCGCTGGGTCAACGGGGGATCTTATGAACACAGGGGATACGAGCTGGTCTTTAACTGGATGGCCCGCGACCGGGTGGAGATCGGCGCGACCTGGTCGCATATGGATCTCAGTGAATCCGCCTACAACATTCCCGGCCGGAAGCTGACCTGTTATGCATCCGCCGGCTGGCGTTTTCTGTCCGCCTCGGTTCACCTTTTGATGATTCAGGACATGAAAGGAGCCGAATTCGGCCCGTCTCCGGTGCCCGTTCTGCATGAGATGGACGATTTCACTCTGGTCAATCTCACTCTGTCCGCCGACATACTGCGCCGGCTTCGCCTCAATCTGTCGGCCAAAAATATGCTGAACACAAGTTATGAAGCAATGTGGGGCTATCCCATGCCCGGCCGTCATTTGATGCTCGAGATGGAAAGCCGCTGGTAAGGAGACCGGACTCATGCGATGGCAGATTCGTCATCTGACCCTTTCCGCCCTTTTCATGGCCCTGGGCATACTGATTCCCATACTTTTTCACGCGGCCGGCCTGGGGCCCGTGTTTTTACCCATGTTCTGGCCCATGGCCATGGGC
>DSAB01000020.1 GCA_011388275.1 bacterium
AGGCGAAAAGACGCAGATCGCAGAGCGCGAAGCGCGAAGCGGAAAAGCATTTCGAATTTCGAAGGGCTGGAAAAAACGTGAGATAGTTAGATGTCAAAAGAAAAAGGTCTTCCGGTCCTGACGGCCGGAAGACCTTTTAATATAATAGAAATGAGAATGTTTTTCAGCTCTGTGCCAGATTCCTGTACATTTCGTACCGGCGGCGCACCACCTCCTGGAACTCGGTCCAGAATCCTTCCACTCTCTCGGGGAAGGTCTGCTTCAGGGCGGTATAGCGTGTCTCGCCTTTGAGAAACTCTTCCAGATCCATGGAGGGTTCCTTCGAGTCCAGCGTGAAGGGATTCTTTCCCTCCTTTTTCAGCATCGGATTGTACCGGTAGAGCATCCAGTATCCGGAATCCACGGCCCGTTTTTCCTCTTCCTGGGTTTTGGCCATGTCGATGCCGTGGTTGATGCAGGGCGCGTAGGCGATGATGATGGAAGGTCCGGGATAGGATTCGGCTTCGATCACGGCCTTCATCAGCTGGTTCTTGTTGGCTCCCATGGCCACGCTGGCGACATAGACATAGCCGTAGGTCATCATCATCATGCCCAGGTCCTTCTTGATGGTGTTCTTTCCGGCTTCGGCGAATTTGGCCACTGAGCCCAGAGGCGTGGCCTTGGAGGACTGGCCTCCCGTGTTGGAATAGACCTCCGTGTCCAGAACCAGAACATTCACGTTGCGGTTCATGGCCATGACGTGATCCAGTCCGCCGTATCCGATATCGTACGCCCAGCCGTCACCGCCGATGGACCAGACCGATTTATCCACAAAATAGCTCTGCAGTTCCTTTATCCTGGAAAGAGCCGCTTTGGCCTCGCCGTCAGCCTTCTTCAGCGCATCGGGCAGAAGTTTCTGCAGGTTCATGGCGTTCTGCCTGGCCTCTTCACCGGTTTCCGCAAAGAGCTCTTTGGCTTTCTGAAGAGCGGCCTTGAGATCCCCGCCGACACCGGTTTTCAGAGTCTTTTCAACCTGATACAGAAGCTGTTTCCGGTTGGCGTCCACGGCCAGCCGCATTCCGAATCCATACTCGGCATTGTCCTCGAACAGAGAGTTGGCCCAGGCCGGACCATGACCGTCCTTGTTCTTGGTATATGGAATGGTTGGAAATGTGGCGCCCCAGATCGAAGAACATCCCGTGGCATTCGCCACAATCATCCGGTCGCCGAACAACTGTGTAATCAGCTTGACATAGGGCGTTTCACCACAGCCGGCACAGGCTCCCGAGAACTCAAGCAAAGGTTGCTTGAACTGGCTGCCCTTGACGGTTCCTGTTTTCACGGCGCCGGACAGCACATCTTCCGGAAGACTCAGGAAGTATTTCAGATTCTCGTTCTCACCGGCTTTGCGTTCCTTCTCGATGGGCCTGGCGACCAGGGCCTCCTTGGGGCATTCGTTAACGCAGTTCATGCACCCGACACAGTCTTCCACGAAAACCTGAATTTTGTAATCGTATTGATCGCCGTCTTTACCCACGGCCTTGAGCGTTTTAAAGGTTTTCGGAGCGTCTTTCAGCAGGGACCGGTCGATGAGTTTGGATCGAATGGCCGCGTGGGGGCACACGAAAGAGCACTGGTTGCACTGTATGCAGTTTTCTGGAATCCAGTGCGGTACTGACGGAGCCACGCCCCGTTTTTCCAGCGCCGTGGTACCAGACGGAACGAATCCATCGAACGGCATGTGACTGACAGGAATACTCTCCCCTTTCAGCCGCATGACAGGTTCGACCACATTTTTTACAAAGGAACCCGCGTCATCCGGAACCAGCTTGCCGGTTTTCATGTGCATCTTTGGCAAGGTCCTGGGAATCGGAACTTTTTCCAGAGCCTCGGCGGTCTTGTCCACAGCGTCCCAGTTCATTTCCACGATTTCATCGCCCTTTTTCCGGTAGGTCTTCTCAATGGCCTTCTTGATGAGATCGATGGCCTCCTGTCTGGGAAGCACATTTGAAATGATGAAAAAGGCCGCCTGCATCACGGTATTGATGCGTCCGCCCAGACCCAGGCTCCTGGCAATTTCAAGGGCATCGATATTGTAAAACTGGATGTTCTTTTCGATGATGGTCTTCTGCATCTCTTCGGTCAGATTGGCAAAGGCCTCATCCTGAGACCAGTTGGAATTCAGCAGAAAAACCCCGTTTTCCTTGATGCCTTCCAGAATGTCATAACGGCCGATGAACGCCTGATTATGGCAGGCCACGAAGTCGGCGTCGGAAACCAGATAGGGAGACTGAATGGGCGATTTTCCGAAACGCAGATGGCTTCGGGTGATGCCGCCCGATTTCTTGGAGTCGTATTCGAAATATCCCTGGGCGTACATATCGGTGTGGTCACCGATGATCTTGATGGAGTTCTTGTTGGCGCCCACGGTGCCGTCGGCGCCCAGGCCCCAGAATTTACAGCTGATTGTGCCCTCGGGCAGGGTGTTGATGCGGTCCTTCACGGGAATGGACTTTTTCGTGACATCGTCTTCGATGCCCACGGTGAAGCCGTGAAATCCATCGGAATTCAGGTGATCGTAAACGGCTTTTACCATGGACGGCGTAAACTCCTTGGAGCTCAGGCCGTAACGACCGCCGATCACGGAAATTTCCGGCCGGCCTTTAAGAGCCGCCACCACGTCCAGATAGAGGGGTTCGCCGATGGAGCCCGGTTCCTTGGTCCGGTCCAGAACGGCGATTTTCTTTACCGTTTTGGGAAGGGCCTGAATGAAATGTTCCACGGAGAAAGGCCGGTAAAGGCGGACCTTGATCGCACCAACTTTGTATCCGTTTCTGTTCAGATAGCCGATGGTTTCATCCAGGGTCTCATTGGCCGATCCCATGGCGATGACCACCGATTCCGCGTCAGGCGCGCCCACATAATCGAAAAGGTGATAGGCGCGGCCGATCTTCTTCGACACCGCGTCCATGATTTGCTGAACGATTTCGGGGGTTTTATCGTAATAGGGATTGACGGTTTCCCGGCCCTGAAAGTAGACATCCGGATTCTGGGCGCCGACTTTGACCCGGGGCTGTTCCGGATTCAGGGCCCGGCTGCGGAACTTTTCCACATCCTTCATGTCCAGCAGGCTCGCCATGGTTTCATAATCGATGACTTCGATCTTCTGCACTTCACTGGATGTCCGGAATCCGTCGAAAAAATGGACAAAGGGAACCATTGATTTCAGGGACGCCAGATGCGAAACAATGGCCAGATCCATGACTTCCTGCACGGAACTCGAAGCCAAGAGGCCCCAGCCTGTATTCCGGGCAGACATGACGTCGGAATGGTCACCGAAAATGGACAGGGACTGGCAGGCCAGTGAGCGCGCCGAAACATGGAACACCGAAGGCAGCATCTCTCCGGCGATCTTGTGCATATTGGGCAGCATGAGCATCAGACCCTGAGACGCCGTAAAAGTCGTGGTCAGAGCGCCGGCGGAAAGAGAACCGTGCACGGCACCCGAGGCTCCCGCTTCCGACTGCATTTCAATCACATCGACCTGCTGACCGAAAATATTTTTCCTTCCCTGGGCGGACCAGGAATCGGCCATTTCACCCATGCCGGACGACGGGGTAATGGGATAAATGGCGGCCACGTCGCTGAACGCATAGGCCACATGAGTCGCGGCCGTGTTGCCGTCCATCGTCTCTTTTTCAAATGGTTTCATATAAAGACCCCTTATTAGTATATTTGATGAATACTCCAATCCAAAACGAGATCTAGTAATCTAAAGTATTTATTATAAAAAATCAAATAATTTTTAGAAGAAATTAAGTTTCGAAAACGCGCGGATTCTCCTGAGGGATAAAAAAAGCCTTGACATTCGGGTAAAAGTTTCTATATTCATTGTTTGTTCCGGAGTAGCTCAATGGTAGAGCGGGTGGCTGTTAACCACTAGGCTGGGGGTTCAAGTCCCTCCTCCGGAGCCACTGAGCCGCCGGGACCACCTGGCGGTTTTTTTATGCGGCTCTTCGACCCGCGACGGCGGACGATGTTCTGACCATAGACCATAGACAACAGACGATGGCAGACCATGGTCGATGGTCTGTGGTCCATCGTCGCGGCCGAAGGCCGCCGCGGTCTGCGGTCCGCGGTCTGTGGTCGCAGACCGAAGGTCTGCATCAAGTACCCCGCCGGAGGCACCCGTATAGGTGCTCGGAATCGTAGATTTGACGGATCCGGCCACCCGGCAGGTTTTCAGATCGCCGTCAAACAGACTGGAAGACGGATACTTCGCGTTGATGGCCGTTCGACCGGCAGTCAGGAACACGTCATTCCAACAGCATTATTTCTCAGCCCAATTCCTCAATTCGCGCTTGATTTTTTCTTCGATTTTTTTGCCGATCTCTTCCCACTCATCTTCTTTTTCACCGGATTCCACAATCCGCCGTGACCCAAAGCGATGACCGCGCCGAGTATGAATCCGAAATCATACCATCCACCCGAATTGTTGATCTCATAGATACCCACGCTGTCGGTAAAGAGGCTGATGATGAACGTCACAATACAGATCAGACCATGCCAGAATCCCGCCCAAAAACCGGCCGGTTTGGACAGATACATCTCATTGTTCGCCGCGCAGCCGATAAGACACATCACAAGAGACATGATGGCCAGAACAGCGATCACTTTTCCTGTTTTCATTATGAGTTCTCCCTGACTTTGGATCATACTGTCTGTTTACGTATATTTCGCCGATTTGGATAAAGAAAGGGCGCCTCAGCTTTCCGCATGAAAGCCCTTCAAAGCTTCGGCATAGCGCCGGATCTTCTGATCCACCTTGTCGTGTATGGATCCCGGGGTGAATCTTCCGTCGTTCTCCCTTTTACCAGCGGGTTCGCCCGTGAGCAGCTCGATCCCCTCATCAACGGTCCCGGCAGCCCAGATGTGAAACCGGCCCTTTTTCACGGCATTCACCACGTCCTTGCGCAGCATAAGCTGATCGATGTTGGCCCTGGGGATCAGGACGCCCTGGGAGCCGGACAGACCTTTGGCGCGGCATACATCGTAGAATCCCTGAATTTTATAATTGACGCCACCGATGGCCTGTATCTCTCCTTTCTGATTGACGGATCCGGTCACGGCGATATCCTGGCGCAGAGGCACATCCGAAAGGGCTGATAAAAGCGCGTAAATTTCCGTGGAGGAAGCCGAATCGCCGTCCACTCCGGAATAGGACTGTTCGAAGCACAGAGAGGCGGACACGGCCAGGGGTTTGTCCTGGGCGTAGAGACGGCGCAGATAACCGGACAGAATGAGAACGCCCTTGTTGTAACTCGAGCCTCCGAGTCCCGCTTCCCGTTCGATATTGATGATGCCGGCTTTTCCCATAGCGGTTTCGGCCGTGATCCGGGAGGGTTTCCCGAATACGTAATCACCCAGGTTGTAAACGGAGAGCCCGTTGACCTGACCCACGCGTTTGCCTTTTACATCGATGAGCAGCGTGCCGTCCTCGATCATCTCCTGAATTTTTCCCTCGATTTTACCGAGGCGGTATTCTTTTTCTTCGATGGCCCTGTCGATATGTTTTACCGAAATTTTCTTCGCCCCGGCCTCGGACGCATAGAAGTGGGCTTCGCGCATCAGGTCGGCCAGATCGCTGAAACGCGTGGAAAGCTTCTTTTTATTACCTGAAAGTAAAACGCCGTATTCGATCAGACCGGTCAGACCCGTGTCGTCCAGGGGAAGAAGGTTTTCATCACGGCATATTTTGCTGCTGAACCCCAGGTACTGTTTCAATCCGTTGTCGTTATTTTCCATGACCGTATCGAAATCAGCCCGGACCTTGAAAATTTTCTTGAACTCATCATCCATCTCGTAGATCAGACGGTAGGTGTATTCATCTCCGATAACCAGGACCTTGACATCGATTCCGATGGGTTCGGGTTTCAGGGCGGATGCGAAGAAATTGGAAATCGCTTCAAATCCCTGAATAATGGTTTCCCGGTTTTTCAGAATCCGTTTCAAGACTTTCCAGACCCCGGGTTCGGCGATGGCTTCAACCAGGTTGAACACCAGATAGCCCCCATTGGCTCTCAGCATGGATCCCGCTTTCAGTTTCGTGAAATCGGTGCGCCAGATTCCAGATGGATCCCATGACCGCTCGATCATGCCGAACAGGTTGTTGAAGGTGGGGGCCGTTTCGATGACGATGGGAACCCCTTTGGTTTTGGAGTTGTCCACGATGGTGTTAACCTTGTACGGCAGGAACGGATCGATTGCCGGGGTTTTAATGGAGAGCAGGGTCTGGGCCCGCGTTTGCTTTTCCTCTTCAGATTTCTGCTTGAAGGAAGCCAGGTTCTCGAGTATGTGATTCTGAACTTCATTCAGATATTCGGAAACGGCCTTCTGGTCGTGTTTCTTTTTAAGAGCTTTGACATGAGTCTCGACAGACGGAAGCACGGCTTCCTTCTCCATCTGCAAAAGCTGTTCCTGGATCTGCTTCTCCTGGTCATGGTGATAAGAAGCCATTTCCTCCAGCTCCTGAAGAAACGCGTCGTGTTTTTCTCGAAGCGCGTTCACTTCTTCCCGACTCATTTTGCCCGCTTCGACCAACTCCGCCAGTTTTTGCCAGGGAACAGGCTGTCCGTCGATAACCGGCAGGATCTCGGGCCGGGTGACAAAGCCGGCCTGAACCTGAACCACGGCCATGCCCTGTTTCTTGACCTTTTCCTCGAGTTTCTGGAACGCTTCCTGAAGATTATTCTTGAACGTGTCCACCACCGACTTGGTTCGGCTCTTGAAGGAATCATTCTCGTAAATCAGCGGGATGTTTTTTCGCAGCGCCTCGATCATTCTGTCCATGTCTTTGGAAAAGATCTTTCCCTTTCCTGCGGGGAAGAAAAGGGCCCGGGGAGAATCGGCATCGGAAAAATTATTCACATAACAGATGTCGTCCGGAGTTTCACCCCTGGAATCCATCTGTTCCAGCAGTTTTTTCACCGTGGTCGATTTTCCGGTTCCGGTCAGGCCGGATACATAAATGTTGTATCCGTGGCTCTTGATCTTCAGGCCCAGACGGATGGCTCTGAGTGCCCTTTCCTGTCCGATGATCTCTTTGCAGGGGGGAACATCAGCGCAGCTGGTGATACCCCCCAGCCGTTTTTTTTCGCAGGTCCAGCGAAGCTGTTCAGGAGAAAGGCGATGGTTGTTCGCGCCGTTTTTTTGCATAGGCAAAGCCTCCATGGATAACAGGGGTTCGATACGGTGCATTGGTATTGTACGCTTTTCCAAACCAAGAATCAAGTTAAAAAGCAGTGAGTGAGCAGCGCTGAAATGAGTTGGCGTCCGGGCGATTAAAGATTTGTAAGTCTTTAAAAAAATGATTATGTTTAGAAAGAAGCCGGGCGTCGGGAAAAAAAGAAGGGGTTTTTATGGCATCTCGAACTGCGACCGTCTGGCGTCTTCTGGACGTGCTGCGGGAGGCCTCGGAATATCTGGAACGACAGTCTGTTGAACAGCCCCGTCTCAATGCCGAGCGGCTGCTGGCGCATGTGCTCGGCCATTCGAGGGTTGATTTGTATCTCCGGTTCGAGCAGCCCATTCAGGCGGATAAGCTCCTGGCCTATAAGGAACTTCTGCACCGGAGAGCCGGCCGCGAACCGCTGCAGTATATAATCGGTGAAACGGAGTTCATGTCGCTTCCTTTGAATGTTGATTCCCGTGTCCTGATACCCCGCCCCGAAACCGAGATTCTGACCGAATCCGTCATCACGGACTGGAAAGGCCGTTCACCTTGTATTTTGGACATCGGTACGGGCAGCGGCTGCATAGCGGTGAGCCTGGCCCATTATCTGCCCGGGTCCAGAGCCCTGGCGATTGATGCGGATGAAGACGCCCTGTCTGTTGCCCGGCTCAACGTGGACAGGCATGGCCTGTCCGAACGCGTGATCCTGAAACGGGCAGACGGCACAGAGGATATTTTTCTGCGGTCTGTCAGACCCCCTTTGGATGTGGTGGTCTGCAACCCGCCGTATGTTTCTTCAGAATCCTGGGAAGATCTGGCGCCGGAGATACGGGAATTCGAGCCCAGAAAAGCCCTGTGTGATGAAGGCGATGGTCTGACATTCTATCGGATGCTGGCCCGCGGGCTGTCTCTGATCCCGGTTCCGGAGTTTATGTTTTATCTTGAGATGGGAGACGGCCAGGCCGATGCGGTTCGTACCTTGTTTGGTACGGAATGTGTTGCCGATCTGCAAGTTATTGAAGATCTGAATCGCATACCACGGGTTCTTAAAGGAAAGAAAAAGCCGGTTTGATTTCGACCGAACAGGATAAATGGCATTTTTCAATCAAGGAGGGGACCATGAATCCCAATATTTTTCGCATGTATGATATACGCGGTATCGCAGAGACCGACCTGACAGACGATGTTGTAACCCTTATAGGCAAGGCTTACGGCACTCTGATGAAGAGAGCCGGAAAACACCGAATTTCGGTGGGCCGTGATGTGCGGCTGAGTTCCTCCCGCATTCAAAAGGCTCTGGTGAACGGGATCCTGTCCACGGGTCTCGATGTGATCGATGTCGGAGAACTGCCGACCCCTGTTTTGTATTTTTCCATCGTGCAGCTGGATGCGGACGGCAGTGTGATGGTGACGGGAAGCCATAATCCCATCGAGTTCAATGGATTGAAAATCAACGACGGAATGCTGTCCATTTACGGAGAGCAGATCCAGGCCCTGCGGTCACAAATCGAGTCTGAAGACTTCGAAGCCGGAAAGGGAACGCTCATCGAAGCATCGGTGGTTCCTTCCTATATGCAGATGCTCAAGGAGCGGATACAGATCATGAGACCGTTCAAACTGGTCATCGACGCGGGGAACGGAACCGCCGGACCCATTGCTCCGGCTGTCTTTCGCGAGATGGGATGCGAAGTGATTTGTCTTTTCTGTGAACCGGACGGCACCTTCCCCAATCATTTGCCGGATCCCACGGTCATGAAGTATATCGAACCTCTGCGCAAAGCCGTTATCAAAGAGGAAGCGGATCTGGGTATCGGTTATGACGGGGATTCGGACCGTCTGGGTGTGATCGATGAACAGGGACGCGTGGTCTATGCCGACAAACTTCTGGCTATTCTGGCTCGTGAAGTGCTCGACCGCAATCCTGGAGCGACGATTCCCTTTGATGTCAAATGTTCCCAGCTGCTATTTGAAGAGATCAAGAAGGCCGGCGGAAAACCCCTTATGTGGAAAACCGGACACTCTCTCATCAAGAAGAAGATGCAGGAAGTGAACGCTCCTCTGGCCGGAGAAATGTCGGGACATATCTTTTACAAGGACCGCTATTTCGGTTATGATGACGGCATCTATGCCTCTTTTCGCCTGGTGGAATATCTTTCCAGTCAGAGAAAGTCATTGGGACGGCTTGTGGATGAACTGCCTCAATTTGTGAGTACGCCGGAGATCCGCATCACCTGCCCCGATGAGGATAAATTCAAAGTCGTAGACGCCCTGACCGAAGATTTTCGAAAAACCCATGAGGTGGTGGATGTAGACGGTGCCCGGGTTCTTTTCGGAGACGGATGGGGTTTGGTGCGTGTTTCCAACACGCAGCCCATACTGGTGCTGCGTTTCGAAGCCAAAAACGAGGCGCGCCTGAAGGAAATACAGAATCTTTTCCGCGAGAAGCTGTCGGCGTTTCCGGCGGTTCATGTCAATGAGATGGACATGCATTGAGGGTCTATTCCATGAAACCAGGCCCTTATCCTTTTACTTTTTCTCGAAAAACCGGCGAGGACTTCTCCTCGTATGTGTCCGATGAGAGCGGACTTCCCATGGTTCGTTTAAACAGGAGGCGGCCTCCGGTTTACAATCCAGTGACAATATGCCAGTACGGTCTTGACCGGGGAAGGCACGAGGAGGAGATTCTACTCAAGGCCGCTGATTGGCTGATGCGTCATGCGGAAAAAAGTCCCGGCGGACACACGGTGTGGCATTATTCTTTTGATTTTCCACTGTACGGCATGAAATCTCCCTGGATTTCGGCCATGGCCCAGGGCCAGGCGATTTCACTTCTGGTTCGGGCCCATGCGCTGACCGGACACTCCCGATATTCGGAAACGGCCGAATCGGCCCTGGATGTTCTTTTCACTCCTGTGGAACAGGGAGGGACGCTGCGCCATTTTTCGGATGGACACGCCTGGCTGGAAGAGTATCCGCTGCCCGGACGGATGACGGGTGTATTGAACGGATGCCTGTTCGCCTTGATCGGAATTTATGAATTCGCCCGAAGCCGAAACAGCCACACCGCCCAAAAACTGTTTGAGAACGTCATGATGGGACTGTATGCCCATCTGAAGGATTTCGATACCGGGTTCTGGACGTATTATGATCTTTCCTGCCCTCCTCGAATCGCCTCTGTGGCCTATCACCGCAACCATTTCCGGCTTTTGGACATCCTTTGGATCTATACCGGAGATCAGCGATTGCACGAGTACAGCACCCGCTGGAAAAAATACGCCGGTTCACCTTTATGCCGTATACGACGGTATATATACAGGGCGCGATATGCCCTGCACCGTGAAACACCGAGGTGATTCATCAATGGATTCAGCCATAAAACATCTCAGCAAAAATTCTCTGATCTATGGTTTCGGTCTGTTTGCGGTACGCGGGGCGGGGTTTCTTCTGTTTCCGGTGTACACCAATTTTGTTTCCACGGATGATATGGGACGGTACGCACTGGGCGTTCTTCTGGCTTCGATGATGGTCCTTTTAATTCAGGGAGGACTTGGACAGGCATTTATTCGGGAATACGGGACGGTCGGATCTGAAGAAGAGAGACGTGCCGTGTTTTTTCGGACCTTTTCCTCGGTTTGTTTTTCCGCGTTGGTCCTGTTTCTCATTCTCGCTGTTTTTCGCGTTCATCTGGCCGGGTTTCTTTTCGGAAAGGGGTTTGAAAGGCTGATTCTTTTACTCGGCGCTTCGATATTTTTCGAGGCGGTGTCTCAATATCCCATGCTCGTCCTGCGCTGCCGCGAACGGGTTTTGCTCTATCAGGGGATTCAACTGGCCGCCATGGCCGTACAGATCGGGACGGCTCTGCATCTGGTCATGATAAAGCGCATGGGAGTGGAAGGAATTTTCATCAGCCAGGCGGCCGCTTTTCTTTTTACTTTGATCCTGGTCTCTCCCCTGATTCTTCGCCATCTTCCCCGAACCGGTTCCTGGAAAGGGCTGGGTTCCATGCTGCAGTTCGGTCTGCCTCATCTGATATCGGGCCTCTTTATCGTGATAATTGATCTTTCCGACCGGTTTCTGCTTCAGCGTCTGACGGATTTGCATACCGTGGGTGTTTACAACGCGGGCTGCAAACTGGCGGCTCTGATGGCTTTGGCTGTAGCCGGTTTCCGCTACGCCTGGATTCCCTTAATCGTTTCACTGGACGAGAACCGGATCAGGGATGTTCTTTCCCGCGTGCCAACGTATTTTTTACTCGCGGGCGGGTGGTTTTATTTGTTTCTCTTTTTCTTTATCAATGATCTGGTACGTTTTCAAATCGGATCGATTCGTTTTATGGGTCCCCGATTCACCGAAGGACTGTCTATGGTGCCCTGGATTGCAGGCGCCTATCTCTGTTACGGTTTTTTCATTCTTCTCTTACCCGGAGTGTACAGAGCCGGAAAAAGCGGAGGCCTGATTCTGATTGCCGGTTTGGGGGCATTGGTTAATCTGGCGGGGAATTTTTGGCTGATTCCCCTGACGGGCATGAAAGGTGCGGCCTGGTCCACGCTGGCGGCCTATTTCCTGATGATGAGTTGGCAATATATATATGTCCAGCGGCTGTTTCCGGTTCAATATGAGTTGCGGCGTCTGGGGATTCTTCTTTGTCTCTTTGTTTGTACCGGTATTGCCGGCATCCTGATCGGCGGATCCTGGGCCGGCCTGATCAGAGGAGTCCTGCTGCTGAGCATTCCTCTGATTCTGTGGATTGTTCCGTTTTTTGACTCTGCCGAGCGCAGCGTGATTCGGGAAAAGGCTGCATGCCTGATTCGTCTCTGATTGAAGGCAACGAGGCTGTTTAACCGGGTCTCCTCGTGTTTGGTTTTCCTGTTTGCCGGGGATGCATTTTCATCCGTGCGTCTGGCACAGTCTTGGCAATAGTGATTGGCATTCGTCATCATTCAGAGGCGGAAGCGCTTTAAGCATAAAAAAAACAAGAGCAAGCGAGACATGGAAGACCTTCCCGGCGTCCGGTTTGTTTTCGATCAGTCTTGCGCGGGAATCTTTCGCTGCCTGAGGGGCCGTATGAGGAAATACCTGCATTTGATTCTGTTTCTCGCCATGGGCCTGGGTCTGAATGCACGAGGTGAATGGTCCAGCCCGATATCCGTGTCTCAGGGCAGTTGTCCGGATCTGGATATTAACAAGAGTGACGGGACCCTGCATATTGTCAGTATGTTTCAGGGAGTAACCTACACGGTTATGGATTCACTGGGAAATCTTATTTCTCAGGAGATTGTACCGAATGCTCATGGTGATGTGGGCGACTGGTATTACGGAGCCTCCATCGCTTTGGATGCTTCGGGAAATCCTCATGTCCTGTTTCGAACGCCCCTGGGCTATGACAATCGATTCGATCTGTTCTATACCAAAAAGGAATCCGGGCGATGGAGCACCCCAATATTAATCTCTTCAGAGCTTCGCCGCGGATATATTGTTCGCCATGTTGTGGATCAGATGGGTCGAGTGCATATTGCACAGGGTTATGTGCCGGAAGCCAATTCGGTTCCTTATGGTGCGGCCAACTACTATCAGGTCTATCAGAACAGGCTGATCACCGAGAAAACCCATGAAGGTCTGACACCCTATCGAGTGGACAGCAGCCTGGAAATCGGGTTGACATCCGATGGGACAGCACATTTGATATTGGGCAATCCAGATCTGTATCACGGCCATATTCAGTATTATACAATCGAACAAGGTGGATCGGTCATCACAAACAGGGGCGATTTACACAGTATTCAATGCCCAAACCGAAACGGGATGCCTGATATTTTCGTGGACGGCCAAGACCATTTGCATGTGATATACGGAGCCCGTGTCGACAATGCTGTAGAAGGAACCCTGTCAATCCGTTATGTTCGCATAGAAAACGGCGTTAAGGTCCTGGATCGTCCGGCTACAAGAGCCGGCGCCATCGAAGCCTGGAAAGGAACAGAAAAATCAGGTTGGGGGCTGGGTTCTGTGGCATCCACGGCCGACGGAAAAATCGTGGGGGTTGCCTATTTGCAGGTTCCTGAAGGCCCGCTGAAATGGGTTGTTTCAAATAATGGCGGCATCTCCTGGTCACAACCCAGTGAAATCACCGATGTGTGTGGCGGTAGAAGCGAATCCTCAGATGGCCGCAATCTTCATGTTGTTCGGGCTTACAGGAATCATTTCTATTGTGTGTACCCTGTCGGGAATCTGATCCGCCTCCGTGTATTTCGTGATGCAGGCGATTTTCCGCCGACCGCTCATTCCGGTGGACCCTATTACGGGCAGGAAGGTTCCCCTGTCACGCTGGACATGTCTGCATCAACGGATTTCGGGCAGAATGCCGGTATTGTGGAGTATGCCTGGGACTGGGACATGGATGAGATCTATGATCTGATTACCGCATCCAATACTGTTGAAGTTACTTTTATGGATGATTTTGATTCGAATGTTGTACTCAGGGTTACGGATCGTTCAGGACAAACCGATTATGATACGACCCGGATCACCATTGCCAATGTTCCGCCTGTAGTGGATGCGGGACCGGACCGGTCCTGTTTTGAAGGCGATACTTTGCTGTATACCGTAGAGATTTGGGATCCAGGCGATGACGAACATACAATCGAGTGGAACTTCGGAGATGGAACCGTCGCCGCCGGCGACAGCATCTATCATGCCTATCGGGACGAGGGCACAGGGCTTTATTATGTTGTGGTGAAAGTGACTGACGATGACGGCGGTGTTGGACGCGATACCGTTCGAGTAACGGTATGGAATGCTCCACCTGTGGCAGATGGGGGGGGGCCCTATTCAGCTCCTGTCGGCGAGGTGATTCAATTCATGGGCTCAGGATGGGATTCGGGTGTGGATGACGTTCTCTCTTATGCCTGGGATCTGGATTTTGACGGTATTTTTGAAACACCCGGCCGAAACGCTTCGAGAAGCTATGACGAGGTGGGTCTCTATTATGCCGCATTTCGAGTCCAGGACAATGATGGAGGTGTGGACATCGACACGGTTAAAATCAGGATCTCAGAGGAAGCTCCAACGATTGTGGGTCTTTATGATCAGACAATTCTGGAGGGAGAATGCTTCCCTGATTTAAATCTGGACGATTATGTGGTTGATCTGGACCATACTCCAGACAGAATGACCTGGACGGTAACGGGGTATGTCGATTTGGTTGTTGAGCTCAATGGACGAATACTCTCTGTGTGTCCGCCTGACACGAATTGGAACGGTGTGGAGAAGCTGACTTTTACGGTTGCAGACCCGCTGGGCCTTTCAGACACGGCCGATGTGCTTTTTACGGTACTGCCGGTGAATGACAGACCGCTCTGGCTGGAAGAAGTGCATTATACATTCAATGAAGATGATACACTGCAAATAAAATTCAAGGACTTGCAGAAACGGGTCATGGATGTGGACGATCCGGTAACCTCGCTGCGTTTTTCGATAACCGGAAACCGGCATATTCACTGGCATTCCGATACAGTTAAAGCCGTGTTTTATCTATGGGCCGATCCAGACTGGTATGGAGTTGAGATTGTTTCTTTTGTGGTCTCTGATCCGCACGGGGCCTGGGATGCTTATGATTGCCAAATCACCGTTATATCGCAGCCGGATCCTCCGCGGCCGTTTTCCCTGATTTCTCCGCTGTACTCGGAGTATTTCATCTGGCCGGATTCTCTGCGCTTCAAGTGGCATAATACAACAGACCCTGATCCGGACGATCAGGTCTATTTTGAGTGGAAGATGTGGAAATCGGTGGAAGATCATAACGTTACCCCACATACGCATATGACGCTGGATACCACCTGTCAATTTATCACTCCGGAGAATATGGAAGCCGGAACCTATCTGTGGCGTGTCTGGGCCTGGGATAATACGGGTCTTTCACGTCCCAGTTCCAATATCGGAATTTTGGTAATTGAAATGAACACAGATGTAAACGAAGAAACGTCGGTTCCAACAGAGTATAAATTGTTACCCAACTTCCCCAATCCTTTCAACCCACAAACCGCCATTACCTGGCATCTTCCCTTGGAAAGTCATGTAAAACTCACGATTTTCAACATGCTGGGCCAGGCGATTCGTGTATTGACCGACGAGCGCCGGCCAGCCGGCATACACACAATCCTCTGGGACGGCATGGATGACCAGGGTCGTTCGGTTCCCAGCGGAGTCTATATTTACCGTTTGCATGCGGGGGATAAAGTCTTTTTCAGAAAGATGACTTTTCTTCAGTAAATTCAAATCCACAAAGTAATACGAATCAAGGTTCATGACTTTAATGTACAATGCCCAATCATCCGTCTCCACCAACCAGCCGTGTTTGAAAATGGATTATTATTCGTTTTTGTGAAACTTGCATCAGCTGAATCCGTAAACACAGGGAAAGTGTCAATAACCAACCATACTATGAGGAGGGATGGAGAATGTTGAAAAAAATTTTGATTGCCGCAGCGGTATTCGGTTGCTGTTTTTCCCTGACACTCACGGCCCAGACTGCCGATGAAGTCGTGGCCAAATATATCGAGGCGCATGGCGGGTATGAGACCCTGAAAGCCGTCAACAGCATGAAAATTACCGGTGCCCAGGCCGTCCCCATGCAGGGCCTGGAACTGCCGTTTACCGTTTTCCTGAAGCGGCCGAATAAAATGTATATGGAAGCCACCTTTCAGGGCATGAGTTTCATCACCGCATTTGATGGTGAAAGCGGCTGGACGATCAATCCCTTTATGGGCGATCCTGCTCCTCAGCCCATGACGGAATCCGAACAGGAACAAATAAAAGTGGAGGCCGACATTGACGGAGTTCTGATGGATTACAAGGAAAAAGGGCATCAGATCGAAGTGCTGGGCAAAGAGGATCTGGAGGGTACCGAGGTTATCAAATTGAGAGTCACACTGAAAAACGACAATATACAGACCTGGTACCTGGACGCAGACTACTTCATCGAGCTGCGTGTCGATTCAAAAACCAGTCAAATGGGTCAGGAGATGGACATCTCCACCACATTCAGCGATTTCAAGGAAGTGGAGGGAATGATGATGCCATTTTCCATGGAGGCCAGGACCAACGGCACCGTAATTTTTACCCGAAAGCTGGAGACGATCGAAATCAATCCTGAACTGGATGATGTCAAATTCAGAATGCCCGAGAAGGGAAGCCGTCCATAATCTAAACTCACGGCACACAGAATCCATTTGCCGTTTATGCCGGTGTGAAACCATTCCGGTCTGTTTCATGGACTCGTGAATGACACTTCGGCATTTTTGTCAACAACCAGGGAGATGAATTATGAAACGCATACCTTTCTGTATTTTTCTATGCGGTTTTATCGCCATGGCAGCGGCTCAGCAGCCGGCGGTGAAGATCGACAGCAATACTTTTGGAGAGATCAAGGCACGGTCTATCGGTCCGGCGGTTATGTCCGGCAGGGTCACAGACATTGATGTTGTGCTGAAGGACATAAACATCCTGTATGTGGGTGCGGCCAACGGGGGCGTATGGAAATCCATCGATGGAGGGAACCAGTTCAAGCCGGTTTTCGATGATCACATTATGCCAATCGGCTGTTTGACCATCGATCAAAACCATCCCGACACGGTGTGGGTGGGAACCGGAGAGTGTAATACTCGGAACAGCATCTCCCCGGGTGCCGGTATATACCGGACCACGGATGGAGGCAGTCACTGGGAATGCATGGGCCTGGAAGACACCGAGCATATCGCGGATATACTCATCGATCCAGGCAACTCGAATGTCGTATATGTTGCGGCCCTGGGACATCTGTGGAATACAAATGAAGACCGGGGTGTTTACAAGACCACGGACGGAGGCAAGAGCTGGGAACGAATCCTCTATGTGGATGCGATGACGGGTTGTTCGGATCTGGCCATGGATCCACAGGAACCGGAGATCATCTACGCGGCGATGTGGCAGGTGCGGCGCTGGCCCTATTTCTTCAAGTCCGGCGGTCCGGGCAGTGGATTGTATCGAACCCGTGACGGCGGAAAAAACTGGGAAAAGCTCACCAACGATCTTCCGGAAGGAGAACTGGGACGAATCGCCGTGGAGGTCGCGCCCGCCCGGCCCAGTGTGGTTTACGCCACTGTGGAAGCCGGTGAAGGTCAGACGGCTCTATATCGTTCGGATGATTTTGGTGATTCCTGGGAAAAGATGAACGATTCCGGCACGGTCAATTACCGACCCTTCTACTTCAGTCTGCTGGTGGCCGATCCTCAGGATTACAATCGAATCTACAAGACAGCCTATTTGCTTCAGGCCAGCGGCGATGCCGGAAAGAGTTTCACGGCTCTGGGCAATTCCGTACATCCCGATCATCATGCCTTGTGGATCAACCCTGAAAACACCAAACATCTGATTTGCGGCACGGACGGGGGGGTCTATGTCTCGACAGACCGGGGGCAGTCCTGGCGCATGCTGAGAAGTCTGCCGCTCTCACAGTTTTACCGTGTGAGTGCGGACATGCAGAAGCCCTATAATGTGTATGGAGGCATGCAGGACAACGGCTCCTGGTTCGGGCCGTCGGCGAGTCCCAACGGCATAGAAAACAAAGACTGGCGGAATGTCGGGGGCGGCGACGGATTCGCGGTCATACCGGACCTGACGGATCATGACATTCTGTATTCCGAATCGCAGGGCGGCAATATCAGCCGCACGCATCTTTCCACCAATGAATCGCAGTATATCCGACCCGAGCCTGCCGAGGGGGAAGAGGTCGAATACCGCTACAACTGGAACACACCCATCGCGGCCAGTCCCAATGAAAAGGGGGGCATCTATATCGGCAGCCAGTTTCTGTTTTATTCCAATGACAGGGGTCTTTCCTGGACCCGGCTTTCGCCGGATTTGTCCACCAATGATCCGGAAAAACTGAAACAGGAAGAGTCGGGAGGCCTCACTGTTGACAATACAGGCGCCGAGAATCATTGTACGATATTCACCATCAGTGAATCGCCTCTGAATTTTGATGTCATCTGGGCGGGAACCGATGATGGAAACGTGCAGGTAACCCGCGACCGCGGGAAAACATGGACGAACGTGGTGAAGAACATGCCCGATCTGCCCGCCTGCACCTGGTGCAGCAGCGTCGAGGCCGGTCATTTCGATGAAGGAACGGCTTACGCCACCTTTGAGGGTCACCGAACGGGTGATAAGGCCGTGTATGTATATAAAACCACGGATTTCGGCAAGATCTGGACCAGTCTGTACAGGGAGAGTATCGAGGGATATGCCCATGTCATCAGAGAGGATCTTGTCAATCCCGATCTCCTTTTTCTGGGCACGGAACGCGGTCTCTTCGTGACCATTGACGGCGGAGAGCAGTGGGCCCGGTTTACAGGGGGCCTTCCGCCAGTATCCGTCAAAGATCTGGTCATCCATCCCGTGGAATCGGATGTGATTCTGGGAACGCATGGAAGAGGTATCTACATTATCGATGACATCACCCCTCTGCGTCATTTGACCGCGGAGATGATTCATCAGGATGTCGTGTTTCTCAAATCCCGGCCGGCAGTCAAACGGTTTTCTTTAGGCAATCAATTCTGGAGAGGGAGTGATGAGTTTGTGGGTTCAAATCCATCGGACGCGGCGACAATCACCTATTATATGAAGAAACGTCATATATTCGGAGACATGAGACTCGAGATCTACAGTCCGGAAGGTGATCTTGTCAGCACCCTGGCCGGAGGGAAACGGGCCGGTATCAACCGCGTGGAATGGGCCATGCGCCTGCCTCCGCCCAAGGTTCCCAGGTCCCAGGTAATGGCGGGAGGCGCATTCATCGGACCCGATGTGCCGGAGGGCAGCTATACGCTGAAACTCATCAAGGGCAAGGCGGTCTATACATCCACACTGGATGTCATTGCCGATCCCGAGTCTCCGCATTCGACAGAGGACAGGGCCATCAGGAATCAGACGGTCTGGGATCTCTACAATATGCTTGAAGATCTGGCATTCACGTCCGAACGGCTGCTCCGGGCTAAAGAGGCTGCCGCCGAAAAAGCAGAATCCCTTAAAAGAGGCGGTTTGAAAAAGTCTCTGGAGAAATTTGCCGAAGAAGCCGAAGAACTGAACAACACGTTTATCGCAACCCGAGGGCGCGAATCGGGAATTTCCGGAGAGGAGAAACTGCGGGAAAAAACCGCCATGGTGTATTATTCTGTTGTGCGCTTCTCCGGCCGGCCCACGCAGACTCTGATAAACCGGGCCAACGCCCTTAAGATAAAGATCGATGAAAAGGGCGAAGAAGCGGCAGCGTTTCTGGACAGGGAGCTTCCCGGCTTGAACAGGAAACTGGAGAAAGAGGAGATAGAGCCCATTGTGCTTCTGACTCGCGAAGAATGGGAAAAAGAAAAGCAGAAGTGAATCCGGCACAGTCGAATATCGAAAGGCATCCGGGAGCGATTCCGGATGCCTTTTTGTTAAAGCCTGAACCGGTTGTCAATGACCGGCATGGAGAGAAAAACAGATACTTTTGATTTCATTCCTGGTAAAAGAAAAATCGGGAATTCTGACAGCCGCGACGACCGCTGTTCCTTTGGCGGTATGGATTTTTTCGATGAGCTGAATGGGGGCGGGAAAATCGGAATGAGTGATTTCAGTTATAAATGTTTTCTTATTCAATATCAACCGCAGTCGATTTTTTGAGGCGGCAATCCTGAACTTTTCTTGATTCACAGGAAAATTAAATGGTCGAAATTCGCAACAATTTCCGCTCTCTTTAAAAGTAAAAATATCTTTCACCGAAATCCGGAAAGCTGTAAAAGAGTACGTTCTTTCAAGGCCAAAGGCTCCATAACTGCAAAATACTTTCAGGCAGGCTCTTTTTTCATCCCATTCATGATGATCGGCCTGAACCGGAACGAACCATTGATCCCCATTTTTATACAAAGGCGAAAAAAAGTTCAGATGAATATTTGGATCGGCATATTGCTTGCCATACAGTGAAGGAGATGCTCCTCCAGGGCATGAAAAGATCCATCCAAGATCACGAAACCATAAGTGACAAGGTGTTACGCCTGGTTCGGAGAGATATTCCGGAGCACCCCGATCCACGGCAATGAAATAAGACGGTCGGCGGAGTAAAAGAGTCTGGGATACCCGTGAAAAATAAACATGATCCCGCGGCAGTCTAACGGGTTGGATTTCTGCTGTTTTCTTTTGGATGGAATGGGCCAGAGCCAGCCAGACGCCCAGAAAGGCATTATACACAGTCAAATGATGATAATCATACCACCCCATTTTTTCGGCATCATCATGATGGTTAAGAACCAGATGATAATACCCCTTGGCTGCAACCTGAAACTCCGAGAGATGGCGCCACAGCAGGTCGGCACAGCGTTGATACAACATTTCCCGTGAGGGATTCAACTTTTTTGCTGTTTCCAGGACATACAATCCGGCTCCGTAACCGAATATCTGTTCCTGCCCCCGGCCCTGATAATTGAAACAGCCGTCGGGATCAATATGCTTGATAAAATAGTCAACACCTTCGTTGAAATGGCGTATAAAATGCTTCAGGGGCCAAATGGCAATCATACGAGCGATAAGGGCCAGAGTGTAGACATGATATTGTATCGGCCGGCTCAAATTGCGGTAATCTTCGTAACACCCATCTTTACGCCGGGCCCTTTCCATCAATATCAGCCTGAATAATAGTCGTCCGATATCGGCTTTTTTACCCCATAGCTTGTAACGCATCAAGGCTGACCATGCCCGCATCGCCACCCAGTTGGTCAGAGGATTATTCAGATTTTCCCGATTGCGAAGGATTTCCGTTCTCCACGTGTTTTTTTCATCGCGGCTCAGTGTTTGATCCAGGAAAAACAGGGTTTCCAGCAGGGCCATGTTTTTAAAATCCCAATGATAAAATCCCCATCTTGAAAATTTGTATTCATCTTTGCCCGTACGAAACTGAAAATGAGCCGCGTTTTTAATGGCTTTCAATGAAACAGCCGAAGGATCAAACCGGCGGATAATCGATCCAAGAAGGGCAAAATGCGTTGTCGCATAGTGGTCTCCCGGAACCCTGCGGTCCAGAGGATCGTAAATACCGCCGTGGTCATAAACAATGAGTCGGGCGGAATTTTTTCCTCTTTCGGCAATGCATAATCCGATGCCGTCTACCTGAAAGCAGGATTCCCGAGGGATATCGGTCACCTTTTTCATTTTTCCCATAACAGGATGATCCAATGAAAAAACGAGCCTGTTATTATTGATTTGTGCTCGAATTTCCTCCTGGTCAATCTGCAAACCGGAAAGCCAGCGATAAATATCTTTTGATTTCTCCAGGTATGGATTCATTTTTTTAGCACCAAGATAAGTGTATCCCCCTGGATTCGGAATAACTGTCTGGCCAGGGATTTGACCAGGCCGTGTGAACGAAGGACACGGCTCTCGGTTATTTCAAAACCGGCTGAACGGATCCAGCTCAGGATCACCCTTTTTGACCGTGGTTTCACGGCTCCCGTGTTCCACCACTTGCTGGTGTGCAGTGTTTTGTGCTTTCCAGGCAGCATGCGCGGTATTCCGGTCAATCCTTTCAATTCGGCAGCCAGTATCAATGTGCCGCTCGAATCCAGAACCCTGTGCATCTCATTAAGAAGATGAAGCGGTTCGGGCATTTTTTCTGTCCTGAAAAAACACGTAATAAAGGAATAGGGGCCATTCGGCAATTTCAGTTCCGTATCGGTGCCAACAGCAAAGAGTGGTTCCGGAAGTGAAAAACCGTCCAGATTCTCTCTGATGAATTCCACGTTGCCTTCACTCAATTCAAAGGCGGTGATTTGTTTGGGATTTTTGGCGATTTTCAACAGCCCCGCCAGAAAGCCGCCCGCATACGGAAGCACATCCAGAACTCTGCCCGATACAGGCCAAAGGCGTTCGGCATATTCCATGAGAGTGGAATAGGTCCGGCCTTGGAAGCCGACTCTTTCAAGTATGAAATCCGGACTGATGTTTCCGCCGAACCAGCAGACCTGGGCCCTGTAAGCGGAAAGTGCTTCGAGGGACCAATCCTCCGGATCCGGAGAATTGGGGTAGGTCGCCGGACCCTGTCTATACTGGTCATAGTGAACAAAAGATTGAAACGGGCGACGATAGGGCGGTTTGGGTGTTTCTGCGGGATATCCCACGGCGACGATAGCCACGGGCCGGATTGAAGACGGCACATGAAGGATCTTATTAAGTTTCATCATGTGTCGGATCGAGCCTGCCCATATAGATCCAAGCCCCAGGGAATGGGCGGTCAGAATCATGTTCTGAATGGCGGCCGAGGCGCTCTGAATGGAATCGTGCTTTGCGGGATGATCCTCATCCTGCCTCTCTTTGGTGTCATCGTAAAAAACAGCGATAATAACCGGAGCGCCGAGTAAAAATTTCTGACCAAAACAGGCTTCTCTGGCGATTCGTTCCCTGATATCCTTGCGACGAATCACAACAAATTCCCACAACTGCCGGTTACAGGCGCTGGGTGCCCAGCGGGCGGCATCGAGCATCTTCTCGATTTCAGCCTTGGGGACCGGTTGATCTTTGAATTTACGAATGCTGCGCCGACTTTTGATTGCTTCAACAAGTTCCATAATCCGATCTCTTTTTTTACCACATTCTAATGTCCGCCATTCGAAACAGACGGAGTGCTTTCATCTGCCAGGGATATGCTGGACGATATGATTTTACCGAGTAATTCCACAGCCGCTTTCTCGTCGACCGTTGATCTTTCTGGATGAATGGATTACGATTTACGTTTCGTCAACAGGCTCACTGTTTCGATATGACCTGTATGGGGGAACATGTCCACAGGCTGAACAGCCTCGATGTCATAACCGGGATGAAGAAACTGCAAATCCCGAGCCAGGATGGCCGGATTGCAGGAGACGTACACAATCCGGGGAGGGGCCATGTGAACGAGATCCCTGATGGTCCGTGGATGGGTGCCGCCTCTGGGCGGATCCAGAATCACCGCGTCCGGCAGGCCGTGGAGGCCGAATACCGCGTCGGTGTGGAGGGCGTCTTTCATGTCCGCCAGAATAAATTCCGTATTGTCCAGCCTGTTGATCTCCGCGTTGCGGCGGGCGTCCTCTACGGCCTGGGGAATGACCTCGATACCCACCACCTTCCTGACCCGGTGCGCGAGAACGATGCCGATGGCACCGGTACCGCAGTAAAGATCATACACGATTTCGCTTTTCTTAAAGTCACCCAGTTCCATGATTGTACGAAACAGGGATTCGCATTGAAAGGAGTTGGTCTGGAAAAACGCATCGGGGGAAATTTCGAAGCGCCTGTCCAGAATGACCTCGGATATCTTCCCCGTTCCGAAAAGCACCCGGCTGGCCTCCCCGTAGGCTACCTGGGCCAGGCTGTCGCTGATGCTGTGAATCAGAGTGGTGATTTGCGGATGCCGTTTTCTCAGGGTTTCGGCCAGAGTGTCCATAACCTCATCCCCCTGGCGCATCTGTCCCGAGGTCAAAAAGTTCAGCATCACGTCACCGGTTCGGGCTCCTGTCCGCATGACCAGAAAGCGCCAGAAACCCGAATGATGCTGCACGCTGTAGGGCGGCAGTCCCGTGTCGGGAATCAGTTCCCTGAGTGTTGAAAGAATGTCGTTGCAAACCGGTTCCTGAAGCAGACAGGCGTCGATGTCCAGCACTTTCTGATACTGACGGGGCACGTGAAGCCCCAGGGCGAAATCCCGGGGAGCATCGGGGGGGTCCTCGGGGAGAATCCACCGCCTGTCGGAGAAGGTGAATTCCATCTTGTTACGGTAGTGGAAAATTTTTTCGGAAGGCAGTGTGTCACGAACCGGTGGCACCGGAATTCCTCCCAGATGCGCCAGGATCTCCTGAATCTGCCGGGTTTTGGATTCAACCTGGGCCGAATAATCCATGTGCTGCAGCTGGCAGCCTCCGCAGGTGCCGAAATAGGGACAGGGAGCCTGAATCTGATGAGGGCCGGGTTCGAGCACTTCGGCGACAGAGGCTTCACCATACTGTTTCTTCACCTTCCTGATCCGGGCCATGACTTTCTGGCCTGGCAGGGCCCGGTCCACAAACCACACAAAACCCTCAGAGCGCGCTACCCCTCTCGAGCCGAAGGACAGGGTCTCTATTTCAAGCTCGACCAGATCTCCTGTGGACCATTTTTTCTGCTTGTCAGAACGTTTCATGGAATATTCAATTTATAAAGCCTGTGGATGAAATGCAAGAATAAATATTGTTCCTTGACAATAAGGTCAGGAATCCGTATAATTTTCTTTAATTAATGTTGAATAGACACGCTCATTCCAGGAGGAAACATCATGGAAAACCCCAAAGGGCAGCATATCAATGTACAGCTGGGTGAAAAGGAGGCCGAGGGAATCTATTCCAATCTGGTTTTGATCAGTCACTCTTCCGCCGAATTTGTGCTGGATTTTACGCGTATGGTTCCCGGGGTCCCCAAAACCAGAGTCTACGCAAGAATCATCATGGCTCCACAGCATGCGAAATCACTGGTGCGGGCTCTCAAGGACAATGTCGAAAAATTTGAAAAGGAGTTCGGAGAGATAAAGGGCGCCGAAAAGGAAGCGCCCAGGAATTTCGGGTTTCAGCCCGGACCGGATTCGAAAAAGGAATAGATGCGGATGGGATTTCCAGAAAGCCTGAACCGGAGATGGATTTTTCCGGTCTTACTGATCGCGTTTCTGCCAGGCGGGCTGGGCGCGAAAAGTCCGTTTTCTTCTCTTTCCCGGCGGTACAGTCTGTCTGTGGAAGTGGGGAACTGGCAGCCTCACAGTCTGAACGATGAACCGCGGTTCAACACATTCGGTGCGGCAGGGGCCACTCCCTATTTCGGAGTTTCCTTCTATATTCCGGTATTTCAGCGGATCGGTCTTTCCGTTTCATCCGGATACTGGTCGCTGAAAGACGTCAGCCGGGTCGAGAGTATTCATTCACTGACCCTGTATCCGGTCACCCTGTGTGTGAAATACTGGCTGATATCAGACGACCGCCTGGCCGCGTATGCAAGCTATGGGGGCGGTGTTTACTGGGGTATTGAGAATGAGTCAGAACCCTTCGGCCGGGTGTGGAGTCTGGCCAGGGGAGGATGGGGCATTATCGTGGGGGCCGGCTTCGAGCTGGGGTTAACGCGATGGCTCGGAGCCGGAATGAACTTTGAGTATCGTCTGACGGGTTTCAAAGAACCTCTGGGCGGTGTGGATGATTTCAGCGGGCCGAAGATCACGGCCATGTTTTTGGTCTATTTTTAGAAGGCAGAACCGATGAAGACACCATTTCCATTTTATGTCGGAGGAACCTGGAAGACTTCGCCCGAACACATGCCGGTTGTCAATCCATACAACGGCCGGGTCGTGACGGAGATATGCCGCCCGGGTGCCGAAGATGTCCAGGATGCCGTGGAGGCCGCGGCAAGAGCGTTTTCCCATACGCGCAGCGCTCCTTCATGGAAGCGGGCCCTGTGGCTTCGAAAGGCCGCGGATCAAATCGAGTCGACCAAAGAGGAGCTGGCGCGCGTTTTGTGTCTCGAGGCCGGCAAACCACTCCGCTATGCCCGGGCCGAAATCGGCAGAGCGGTTTGCACCCTGAAAGTGGCTTCCGAAGAGGCCGGTCGATTGGGGGGTGAAGTGCTTCCCCTCGACTGGACGGAGGCCGCGGAAGGCCGTCTGGGCCTTGTGAGGCGTTTCCCGCTGGGTCCTGTGGCGGGCATCTCGCCGTTTAATTTTCCCATGAATCTGGTCTGTCACAAAGCCGCGCCTGCTTTGGCAGCGGGGAACTCCATGGTGCTGAAGCCGGCCAGCGCAACACCCCTTTCCGCGCTGCGGCTGGCGCAGATACTGGAAGAGGCGGATATACCGGCCGGGGCTTTTAACGTGATTCCCTGCAAAGCGTCTCTGGCGGAGGCCCTGGTAACGGATGAGCGGTTCAAGATGATCTCCTTTACCGGAAGCGCGGATGTGGGATGGGGGATAAAACAAAAGGCCGGGAAAAAACGGGTTTGTCTGGAACTGGGAGGAAACGCGGCCGTGATCATTGAACCGGACGCGGACATGGAGACAGCCGTGCGGAGGTGTGTGATGGGCGGTTTCGCCTATTCGGGACAAGTCTGTATCTCCGTGCAGAGAATCTATGTTGATCAATCCGTGTACGAAACCTTTGCTCACGATTTCGTAAATCGGGTAAAGACGCTGAAAATAGGTGATCCCCTTTCGGAGGAAACCGATATCGGTCCCATGATCGACGAGGCATCCGCGGTTCAGACTATAGAATGGATCGGCGAGGCCGTGAATCAGGGAGGCCGTATTTTATGCGGAGGCCGGCGGGACGGCCGGATCGTTGAACCGACCGTGCTGGAAAATGTTTCGAGAAACGCGAAGGTTTCCTGCAGGGAGGTCTTTGCCCCGGTGGTGGTGATGGCTCCCTATGAAACCTTCGAACAGGCTTTGGATTGGGCGAATGATTCCGTTTACGGGCTTCAGGCCGGCGTGTTCACGCGGGATCTGGAAAAAGCCTTTCAGGCATACAACGAATTGGAAGTCGGTGGAGTGGTTGTCAATGATGTGCCGACTTTCAGGGTGGATCATATGCCTTACGGGGGCGTGAAAGATTCGGGATTCGGCCGCGAAGGAGTGCGTTACGCGATGGAGGAGATGTCGGAGATCAAACTGATGGCCATTCGCGGAGGACTCGGTCAAACGGGCCGGTCCCTTTAGGATCGGTACCATTCCGGAACGAAACTGCGTAAAGGGAGATGGAATGATAACGACCGATGTGGCGGTTGTCGGAGGGGGTATCGTCGGACTGTCAACCGCTTATCAGCTTCTCAGGCGGTATCCGCATGTCAAGGTGACGATTCTGGAAAAGGAAAAAGAGATCTGCCGTCATCAAACCGGACGGAATTCCGGCGTCATCCATTCCGGTTTGTATTACCGGCCGGGATCGATCAAGGCCGATCACTGCGCGCGAGGCCGCGAGACGCTGATCCGGTTTGCCGTGAAGCATCGGATTCCCCATGAAATCTGCGGCAAAGTGCTGGCAGCCACCCGCGTGCCAGAGCTGATTCATCTCGACCGGATCGAACAGATCGGTCGTGCGAACGGCCTGAAGGGTCTGAAGCGCATTGACAACACACAGATCCGTGAAATCGAACCCCACTGTCACGGCATTGCCGGTCTCTTTGTGCCGCAGACAGGGATCATCGATTACGAGGTCGTGGGACGGACACTCAGGCGTGAAATCGAGAATTTGGGGAAAAAGGCCGGTTCGGACGTTTTATGCGGTTGGGAGGTGCGGGATCTGAGACGTGAGGCCGATGGCGTCATTCTCGAAACGGGCCGTGAACCCGTTCGGGCCCGTTTTCTGATCGCGTGTGCCGGATTGCAGAGCGACCGGCTGGCTGAAAAAGACGGCCTGGCTCCGGACCTGCGTATCGTGCCTTTCCGGGGAGATTATTATGAGTTGGTTCCCGAGTCCGAATACAGGGTGCGCAACCTCATCTATCCGGTGCCCGATCCCGATCTGCCGTTTCTGGGAGTTCATTTCACGCGAATGATCGGCGGCGGCGTGGAAGCGGGACCCAGCGCCGTATTCAGCTTCATGCGTGAAGGGTACGGCAGACTGGATTTCAGTTTGAGAGACACGCTCGAATCATTGGCGTTCAGAGGCACCTGGCGGCTTTTTATACGGCACTGGAGATACGGCCTGGGAGAATACAGCCGGGCTTTTTCGAAGAAGCTTTTTCTCAAAGCGCTCAAAAGGCTTATCCCGGATCTGAATGCCTGTGAAATCAAGCCCAGCCGTTCGGGAATACGCGCTCAGGCGCTGAACCGCCGCGGCGAGCTGCTCGACGATTTCCGTATCGAATCCACGGATCATTCCATCCATGTCCTGAACGCGCCCTCACCCGCGGCGACCGCTTCTTTGGCCATCGGGGATACGATTGTGGATACGGCTTCACGGCGGTTTGATTTCAGCCGGAGGTCCATGATTAAACAGGGCGGGTTTTAAATGCGGTACCGCACGGAGCCCTCCACGGCATCAATGATCCGCAGTCAGGTACATGATTTATACTGGAACCGGCAGTTGAATTGCGCCCGGGTCGGACTCAAAGTGTTGGCGGAACTTCATGGTTTCGCCATTCACGATCAGGTTATGCACGCGGCTGTGGGGTTGCACGGTGCGGATTTGCCATTGCCGCGGCGTTGAGCGGGAAACGGGTGTGCGGGAGGGGGTTGTTATACCGGCGGGACATTTCGGAGGTCCTGTTTTATCTGGATCCCCGCTTTCGCGGGGATGACAGCATTGAAAACAAAAGGAAAGGTATGACGGTTCAATCTGTTTATAAATGGAATAAGGTGATCGACCGGAGAGGCACGGCCAGTGTCAAGTGGGATCGTTATCGGAATACACCGGTGCTGCCCATGTGGCTGGCGGACATGGATTTCATGGCTCCTCCGGAAGTGCTGGCCGCATTGCACAGGCGCGTGGATCACGGAGTTTTCGGCTATACCGGGCCGCCCGATTCACTGGTGGAAACGGTTCTGGAAAACCTGGACAGGAATTTTTCCTGGAAGGTGGAAGGGGACTGGATCGTGTGGCTGCCCGGTCTGGTGACCGGACTGAATGTGGCCTGCCGGAGTGTGGGAAGGGAGGGGGACGGGGTGATGACTACCGTGCCCGTGTATCCTCCTTTCCTGTCGGCACCCGGATTCTCGGGCCGCAGCCTGCAGACCGTGCCCATGAAGCTGGACGGCAGTCGATGGGTTTTCGATTTTGACGCCCTGAAAGACGCTGTGACCGACAGGACGCGGCTTTTCATTCTCTGCAGCCCTCACAACCCCCTGGGGCGTGTTTTTTCAAGGCAGGAGCTGGAAACCCTGACAGAAATTTGTCTGGCCCATGATATCGTGATCTGTTCCGATGAGATCCACTGCGGTCTGGTTCTGGATGAAAGCTGCCGGCATGTGCCGACGGCCTCCCTGAATCCCGAAGTTGCTTCGAGAACCATCACTCTGTTGGCTCCGAGCAAGACTTACAACATTCCCGGACTGGCCTGTTCTTTTGCCGTCATACCTCACGGCGAACTGAGGCGGTCCTTTCAAAAAGCCGCGGCCGGAATCGTGCCTCATGTGAACACGCTGGGTTATACGGCCGCCGAGGCGGCTTATCGGTACGGTGAACCCTGGCGGCGTTCACTGATCGATTATTTAAGGGGGAACCGGGACAGGACGTTCTCCGTTATACAGGGAACCCGGAATCTGTCCACCACACCGGTAGAGGGGACGTATCTGGCCTGGATTGACGCGAGGGCACTGGGCATGGAGCCGGTCCCGTTTTTCGAAAAAGCGGGTGTGGGGCTTTCCGACGGAAGTGATTTCGGAGCAGAAGGATTTGTGCGTTTGAATTTCGGCTGTCCAGGAAAGATACTGGATGAAGCGCTGAATCGAATGGTAAAGGCGCTGGACACACTCTGATGCCTTTGTATCAATGACAGCCGGCAGCCGATTCCCGGTTTGCCGGCATGGCGGGTCCATAAGGAGAAAGATAATGAAGGAAAAAGTCAAGGAAGCTCTGGAAAAAGTCCGTCCATCGCTTCAGGCCGACGGCGGCGACGTGGAATTTGTCGATGTGGTGGACGGTGTGGTTCAGGTCCGTCTGAAGGGGGCCTGTGCGGGCTGCCCCATGTCACAGATGACTCTGAAGCAGGGCATCGAACGGTTTCTCAAACAGGAAGTTCCGGAAGTCAAGTCTGTTGAATCGGTGAACTGATTTTTCTAATGACGGCAGGTCTTTCAAGATGAGAATCGAAAGGCATGAGGTTGCATCAATCCTGTAATGCGATCAAAACAGCGGGGTCAAACCATGCCCTGCTGTTTTGCCATGAATCCGAAAAGGCCGTTCGAAGTCGGGTAAAAACCGACGTGCGAATATCGGCAGGATAAACAGGCTGAACTGGCAAGAGGGCTAACCGTGGTCGAGTTGCTTGAATCATTTACCGTAAAGGCCGTGTGCAAGGCTTTTGAATACAATTTGCTGGCCAGGTGGCAGAGCGCTGCGGTCTGGCAGGGCCTGTCCCTGGAAAGCACGCCTGAAATGGTCTCCACACGCTCCGAAGTGCCGGATCCCATGTTTAATAATGTTTTAAAAACGCGTCTCAACGCGGGGCTGGTCGACGCGTCAGTGGAAGCGGTCATGGAACGGGCGAGATTGAAAAATGTTCCCATTCGGTGGTGGGTAGGCCCCTGGACCGAACCGGACAATATCGCGGAATGCCTCCTTGAAAAAGGTTTCCATGAAGAACGGCGGCAGTTTCTCATGGGTGTACAATTAAAAAAAATAACACCGGTTTCTTCTTCCGGGGTGCGTATCGAATATGTCAACACGGCCGATTCGCTGTCGTGCTGGTCCGATGTGGTTCTCGAAGGTTTGGACCTGCCTCCCTACACATATCAGCCGTGGAAAGAAATGGTCGACGCCGTGGGCTGGCAGCCTGACGGACCCTGGCATCATTTTCTCGGCTTTCGCGAGAAGGATGCCGTGGGTGCGGTCTCTGTTTTTGCCGAATGCGGTGTGGCGGTGCTGGATCAATGGGTCGTGCTGCCCGGCTGCCGAAAGCGGGGAATGGGCAAGGCCATGCTGCTTCACGCTTTAACGCATGTGCGAAACCGCGGATTTCATATCGGTTTGCTGCTTGCCGATCCGGCCATTTCCGTTTTTCTGAAAACCCTGGGTTTCCGTGAATTCTGTCCGGTCAGTCTTTACGAGTGGGAAGCCGCCTGGCATTGAACGGATCGCCGGCTCTTGGTCAATCAGCCGGTCCGGCGGGAGGCCGATAGTTTTTCATTCTCAGATTCCAGGCGGTCTGTAAATTTAAAAGATAACTTTGAAACCGCGGATCGGAATGCATCTCCCGGAAATGCGGGTCCTGCGCCAGCCACGGGTATTCTTTATAGCCCCATTGGGCGGCTTTCTCCAGCCAATTCATGGATTGACCGTTCTGTTTCAGGAGGGCGTATACCGCCGCGACAGCCACGGCCAGTCCGCTGTCGCTTCCCACTCGGGGCTTGACCTCCAGCTCAAGGATCGCCAGGGCTTCATCCAAATTGCCGCTGCGGGCTTCCAGCATGGATCGAACCGCCAACCCGAGCGCGTCGGGTTCAACCACACGGGCGAGATTGCGGCGCGCCGATCGAGTCCGGTTCTGATACAAATCGTTCAGCGCCAGCAAGATGATTGAACGGGAAGCGTCCGGATCGATATCCAGGGCCTGTTTCAACGTCTCCTCCGCCTCATCGTACCGTCCCAGTCCCATGAGTATAGCGGCCCTGCGCTGAAAAACGTTCGCGCAAAAACGCAAAGAGAGAGTCCGGTCAATGGCCTGAAGACCGGCTTCATACAGCCCGTAAGCGGACAGGACGCGGCTCAATCCGTCCCAGGCTTCGAACTGACTCGGGCCGATATGAAGGGCCTTTCGAAAGCCGGCTTCCGCATCTCTCAAGTCGCCCAGTTTCAGGGAAATTTGTCCGTTGAGTGTATGGGCCGCGGCCAGCCGGGGCTCGATGGAAAGCGCTTTTAAAACCGCCTGACGGGACAGCTGAAGCCACACGAGGCCTCGCTCCCAGCCGTTTTCAAGGATCCGCAGATAGGCCCGGGCCAAACCGAGATGGGCCTGAACCTGGGTGGAGTCATCTCTGAGGACGGTTTTAAAAAGGATTACAGCTGTCTGAATGCTGTCATGAACCATGGATTCCGTCAGACGCCATCCGGCAAGTACTCTTCTGTCCAAACGGATTGATTCGGAATAAAGGCGGGTGGGTGGGGTCTGTGGGCTCAGAACCAGTGCCACATGGTGTCCGGCTTTTTCCATAACAGCCAATGTTTCCTCTTCAGGGCCTTCCCAGGTTTCCTGAAAAACCCGGTTTCCCTGATCATCCGAAAGATTCAGAGCCAGGCTGATCCGGCCGGATTCATGAGCGGTTTTTCCGAAGAGCGTCCAGCCGCCGGGTTCACGCATTCTCAAATCATCCACCGCTTTCCAGTCCGGCGGAATCCATTGACCGGCCAGTGATTTTCTGAAAATGCGGAACAATCCGTCACTATCCCCCTTTCCTGAAAGCACAAGCAGTGTGTGTTTCCAGGCCGGAGAGGGCAGAGACACGGTCACTGCGGGCAGCGCTTCTTCCTTTAGGAGGGTTTGCGGTGATTCCTTCTCACAATGCACAATCAGCACGATCAGACAGAGAGCGTAGAAAAACCGTTTCATGCGTCCTCCCCGAACTTTTCGGAATCGTTGTCTTTTTTCTGTTCCCGCAAAGGGCTGATACAGCACAGGAGACGGAAAAAACACATGATAAAAAGAGCGAAATAAAAATGAGAGGCCGTAAATTCCGCGGGAGGTTTTCGAATGAGAGCCGACCAGAACAGAACGGTCAGAATGGCCCACAACAGCCGGGGAATGAACCGGCGGAGATCGGGGGGAACCTGGCGGCGTTCCAGAAAACCGGGGTACCAGCGCATGAAGAGCTCGATTCCGGTCATGGTCAAAAGCGAAAAGAGGACAATGGATAAAAGATGGGCGCCCATAATCACCTCCTGATCTGCGCTTGTCAAATGATAAGGAATTCTTCCCGCAAAAGCAATGAAAAAGCCCGGCTCGAACCATGAAAAAACCCCGACGGACGGCCATCGGGGTTCGGGAAAAACGGCTGACGCCTTTCTATCAAAGCAGATTTTTCAGAACGTCCATATACCGGTCAATTTCTCCGCGGGTCCTTTTTTCCGTAACCGCGATGAGCAGCCCGTCTTTGATTCCATAATCGAAACGGTCCAAATCAATACCGGCGAAGATTTTTTCTTTTCGAAGTGCGTCGATGGCTTTTTGGGGAGAAACAGGAAGCCGGACCGCAAACTCTTTGAAAAAAGGTCTCGAAAAGAGCCTGTCCACGCCCGGCAATTCGGCCAGGCGCCCGGCCATATAGTGGGCTTTCTGAGTCGAGAGATGGGCCACTGTGCGAATTCCCGCCTTGCCCATCAGGGCCAGATACACCGTGGATGCCAGCGCGCAGAGCTGCTGATTGGTGCAGATGGACGATGTGGCTTTCTCACGCCGAATATGCTGTTCCCGAGTCTGCAGGGTCAGGACGAATCCGCGTTTCTCATCCGAGTCCATGGTCACACCGACCAGCCGGCCCGGAAGCCGCCGGATCAGTTCCTGTTTGACGGTGAAGATGCCCACATAGGGGCCTCCGAATGACACGCTGTTTCCCAGACTCTGGCCTTCACCGGTGGCCACGTCCGCGCCGTATTGTCCCGGAGGTTTCAGCAGCCCCAGTGAGATGGGGTCCACGGAAACCACAAAGAGTCCGCCGGCTTCATGAACAATCTTTTCCATGGATTCCACCTCTTCCAGACAGCCGAAGAAGTTGGGATGCTGAACCAGGACCCCGGCGGTCTGGTCACTCAGGGCGCCGCGAAGCGAATCCGGATCCGTGCCTCCGTTTTGGATGTCTATTTCACGAACCTCAACGCCGCTGCGCATGCAGTATGTTTTGACGGTTTCACGGTAGAAGGGATGAACGGCTTTGGAGACAAGGATTTCGGGCCGACGGGTCTGGGTGTGGGCCAGCAGCGCGGCTTCGGCCAGTGAAGAGGCCCCGTCGTACATGGATGCATTGGCTACGTCCATGCCGGTCAGATTGGCGATCATGGTTTGATATTCATAAATGGCCTGCAGATTGCCCTGACTCACTTCGGGCTGGTACGGAGTATACGCCGTGTAAAATTCGGAACGTGAAGTGACATGACCCACGGCGGCAGGGATGAAATGATCGTAGGCTCCGCCGCCCAGAAAACAGGTATGGGTTCCGCCGTGCTCGTTTTTCGCGGCCAGATCGTGCAGCAGGCCCGTGACTTCAAGCTCGGAAAGCGGCTGCGGAAGATCGTAGGCTTTTTTGAACCGTATCTTCTCCGGAACAGGCTGCAGAAGTTCTTCGAAATCGGAAACACCAATCGTTTTCAGCATTTCCTTCCGATTCGAATCCGTGGTGGGGATAAATGGCATACCCTGACTCCTTCAATTGGCATCATTTGTTTGCTGCGTTATGGACAATATAATAAAATCAACAATTGATTAAAAGATATTTTTCTCCGGCTATTTTCAGCACCCGATGCATGCACGTATGAAACAAGATTACGTGTTCAGTCCCGTTACCCGCCGAAAAATCCATCGGTTCAGAATGAGAAAGATACCCATGACCAGTCCCCATTGAGCCGCGAGGGTCATGACGCTGTACGGGTTCAGAGGATTAAACCATTGATCCGGAGCGTAAACCGTGGCCGACAGAAAGAACCACCAGACAAGCAGAGCCAGCGCCGCGGCGGGAATGAATATTCGAATGACGAATTCCCACCAGCGCCCCAGGTTCCAGTCGTGAGGATCTCCGAGAATGTCGTCCGAACGGATGCGGCAGACTCCGGCCCGAATCACGGTCAGGGCGATAAAGGCTCCGGAAATCATGAGGCCCACTCCCCAGACGAAGTCCTGATTGCTGAGGAAGTTCACGCTTCTGGCCGAAGGAATGCCCAGCAGATAGACAAAGGCCACCACCAGTCCGATCGCCAGGGGCCGTTTGAATCCCGAATCGACCAGAACCCGGGTGGGAAGTTCCAGCATGGCGATGAGCGAAGAGAATCCCGCAAAGGTCAGGCCCAGGAAGAATAAAACCGCCAGGGGATGTCCCAAAAACATTCGGGCGAAAAGCTGCGGCATCCAGATGAATGTCAGGCCGGTCGAAGCCGGCCCGCTGGTTTTCATGATTTCCAGCACTTCAGGCCGGCTCATGCCCATTTCCGCCTGAAGAACCGCGAAAACCGTCCCGAAAATCATCAGCGCGGCCAGCAGACTGACCGCGTTGTTCCCGATGCCGGTAGTAAAGGCGTTTTTAACCGCGCCGTGTTCCCGTTTCATGTAGGCGGCGTAGGTCATGAAAAGGCCCCAGCCGGCACCCGTGTCCCATGCGTTCTGGGTGAGTGCTTCCAGCCAGATCTGCGGCCGCGCCAGCTGACCGAGCTGGGGGGTAAAAAGGTAGGAAACACCCGCCCAGGCTCCGGGCAGGGTCAGGGCGCGGACGACACAGAGTACAACGATACCCAGAAGAGTGGGGATAAGCACTTTATTGACTTTTTCGATGGATGATACGCCTTTCCAGATCGCCCAGGCCCCGAAACCCATGGCCAGGGCGTGAAAGAGCAGGGGCCAGCCGCCGGCCTGGAATTCGTTCCATATGGCCATGGAGGCTTCCGTGGTGACAGGCAGGGGATGTGTCAGCATGTGAATAAAATAGAATATGCACCAGCCGACCACGACGGAATAGAAAAAACAGATAGCGGTCGATACAAAGGCCACAAAGGTTCCCATCCAGGTCCACTTTTTCCCTCCGGCCCGGGCCATTGTGCCGATCACACTTTTGCGGTGTTTTCGCCCGAGGGCGTATTCACATATGATCAGGGGGATACTCCAGAGGAATAGAAACACGAGCCAGGCGATAAGCAGGGCGCCGGCCCCGTCTTCACCGCCGTTCTGCGCGGCGATGCGCGGGAAACGCCATATGTTCCCTGTGCCCACGGCGATGCCGATGGCGCTGAGAAGAAGTCCCAAACGGGAGTTGAATCGTGCGTTGACGCTCTCATCAAGGGGGGACATGATTGCCTCCGGAAATTGAAATACAGGCGGAATGAACCATTGACATCGGCCACCAGAAGGAGACGGGATGATATAAAACAGCCCCATGAGTTATGGGGCTGTTCGACCGGGTCCGTATGGATTACTCAATGAGTTTTTTATACTCGTCGGGCGGAAGCAGATTGTTCAGCTCATCCTTGCTTGAGATTTTGATTTTCAGAATCCAGCCTTCTCCATAGGGATCCTTGTTGATGATCTGGGGATCGCTTTCCAGCGACCCGTTGACTTCCGCGACTTCGCCTGAGAGCGGGGCGTACAGGTCGGATACGGCCTTGACGGCTTCCACATTGGCACAGGGCTGGAATTGCCGGGTGGCATCTCCCGGCTGGGGCAGTTCGACAAACACGATATCCCCCAGTTCTCCCTGGGCATACTCGGTAATACCAATAACCGCGATATCGCCTTCCACTCTGGCCCATTCATGGTCTTTGGTATAGTAAAGATTTGCGGGAATGTTCATAACAATCACCTGTCAGTTGGTTTCGGGTTTGATTTGAAAAGTTTCAAGAAAACGGGTGCTGAATTCTCCTTTGATGAAGTTGTCGTCCATGAGAACCTGCTGGTGAAAGGGAATGGTCGTGGGGATGCCCTCGATGATAAACTCTTCCAGTCCCCGGGCCATACGGCTCAGGGCTTCCTTGCGGTCGTAACCGTGGGCGATGATTTTGGCCAGCAGGGAATCGTAATTCGGCGGTATTCGGTACAGGGCGTAGGCGTGCGTGTCCACGCGAATGCCCATGCCGCCGGGAACGTGAAAACTGGTGATCATTCCGGGCATGGGGCGGAAACTCTTGTACGGATCTTCGGCATTGATCCGGCATTCGATGGCATGCCCCTTGGGCTCCAGGGCCGCGTGCATTTCGCTGAGCGCACCGCCCGTGGCAACGCGGATCTGTTCCTTGATGAGATCGATGCCGAACACCATTTCCGTCACGGGATGTTCCACCTGGATTCGAGTGTTCATCTCCATGAAATAGAATTTTTTATCTTCATCCAACAGAAATTCGATCGTTCCGGCGCTCTGATATCCGACGGATTGAGCGCCCCGGACGGCCGCGTCGGTCATCTGCTTTCTGAGATCGGCATCCACCACGGGAGAGGGTGATTCTTCGATGAGTTTTTGATGTTTGCGCTGAATGGAACACTCCCTCTCTCCGAGGGCCATCACTTGCCCCTGACCGTCGCCCAGCAATTGAACTTCAATATGGCGGGGATTCTCGAAGTATTTTTCCATATACAGGGTGGGATTCCCGAAGGTGATGCAGGCTTCGGACTGGGCCATGTTGAAAGAGTTGGACAGCTGTTTTTCATCCCGTATGATGCGCATGCCGCGGCCCCCGCCGCCGGCTGCGGCTTTGAGGATCACCGGATAACCGATTTCACGGGCCAGAGACAGGGCCTGTGATTCCGATTCCACTCCTCCCTCGCTGCCCGGAATCGTGTGGACCCCGGCTTTTTTCATGATTTTTTTTGCCTGGATTTTATCGCCCATGCTGGAAATCATCTCGGCCGTGGGTCCCACAAAGTTCAGTCCGGAGGAACGGCAGATGTCGGCGAATTCGGCGTTTTCGGCCAGGAAACCGTACCCCGGATGCAGGCCGTCGGCATTGCTGATTTCAGCCGCGCTGATGATTCGCGGGATGTTCAGATAGCTCTGCTGCGGCAGGGCCGATCCGATGCACACGGCCTCATCGGCAAAGCGGACATGCAAAGAATCCTTGTCGGCCGTGGAATAGACCGCAACTGTCTGGATGCCCAGCTCCCGGCAGGCACGGATGATACGGAGAGCGATTTCACCCCTATTGGCGATTAGGATCTTGCTGATCACAGAAGGCCCCTTCAGGATTTTTCAACGAGAAACAGGGGTTGATTGAACTCGACAGGATGGGCGTTTTCAACCAGAATTTTAATCAGTTTGCCGGAAATTTCCGCTTCGATCTCGTTCATCAGTTTCATGGCTTCGATAATGCACAGAATCTTTCCGGGCTGTATGTCATCACCCGCCTGAATATATGGAGACGCGTCGGGCGCGGGCGCTCTGTAAAAAGTGCCCACCATGGGGGAGCAGATCTCAACGATGTTTTCAGAATGGGCACCGGGCAGGGGTTCGACTTTGGCTTCGTGAACCGGCGCTCCGGAGGCGGCGCCTGGAAAGGGCTGAGGACCTGGCGGCGGATAGGGCAGCGTGTATACAGGGTAACCCGCCGAGGCGGTGACCCCGCTCCTGCTTTTACTGACGCGTATTTGAAAGTTCTGATCATGGATTTCCAGCTCGTCAATCTGGCTGGATTCCACCAGTTTGACAAGGCGGCGAATCTCACCAATATCCATTCGAATTCTCCCTCTTAAATGTCTGCCTATTTAACCCGCTCCACATAGGTTCCGGTACGGGTGTCGACTTTGACTTTTTCGCCTTCTTCCAGGAACAGCGGAACCTGAATCACGGCACCGGTTTCCAAAGTGGCCGGCTTGGACCCGCCCGTAGCCGTGTCTCCCTTGAATCCCGGTTCAGTTCGGGTGATTTCCAGTTCCACGAATATGGGCAGCTCAACGCCCAGAGGGTTATGGCCCTCGAACAGGATATCGGCTTCGATTCCTTCTTTGAGAAATTTGGCCGATTCTTTCACAACCGCTTCTCCGACGGAGATCTGTTCATAGGAGTTCATGTCCATGAATACGAATTCACCCTCGCCGCGGTAAAGATACTGAACGCTTTTCTTTTCCAGCCGGACATCATCCACTTTTTCGCCTGACCGAAATGTCCGGTCGAGAACGCGCTGGGTTTTGATGTTTTTCAGCCGGGTACGGACAAACGCTCCCCCCTTGCCGGGTTTGACATGCTGAAATTCGACCATGGTCCAGAGATCGCCGTCGAGACGAATGACCAGGCCGTTTCGAAATTCCGATGTGGATACCATCGTTTCCTCTCCTGAACTGGGCACGGCAAAAGGGACAATGGACTCAATATAACGGATTCGGGACAATTTGTCAACTACCGATTTTCACGTTCCGGTTTTTCAATTGTGAGCCGGAGACACCCCAATCGATGCGGTCCGCACATGGCGAGTGTCTTTTTTGGCCGGACTGAAAAAGGCGGGTCGCGGCTGTGACTGTGTATTTTTTTTCAGAACAAATTATCGCTTGTTATTTTGTGCCTTTTCTTTTAAAATATACAATATCCTCATACCCGCCGCAAGAGATTGTATATTCAGAAACGGCTGAATTTGGTTGTTGATTGTTTCCGTATCTGTCAAGTTGTATGAACCGGCTTGCCGGAAATTTTCGGACGTGTTTATTCATTGAGAAGGGGGTTGCCATGAAACGGAGTGGCGTTCTGTTTTGGTTGATTGTCCTTTTTTCCGTAAGGGCATCCGGAGATCAGTTTGCGGTTGTCAATACCAATGACAGCGGGGTCGGCTCTCTCCGTCAGGCGATTGCCGACGCCAACAGCCATGCGGGCCCGGACACCATCGTCTTTCATCTGGATCCGGGCATTCCGGGTCATGACGCGGGGTCCGGCACCTGGACCATCGCCCTCTCTTCTACGCTTCTCATGTCTGGTGATGATTGTCTTGTTGACGGCTGGTCTCAGGCGTAATACACAGGGGGCGATCCCAACCCTCTGGGGCCGGAGATCGTTCTGGACGGCCAGGGAAGCATTAATTACGGTTTTCAAATTCAGGGGGAAGGGAACACGATTCGGGGGTTTGTCCTTTTCCGGTTCAACAGCTACGCGATCACGATCTACGCAAGCCATAACCGGGTCATGGGATGTTATATCGGGACCGATCATACGGGCAGTTCTGGGAGAAGCCCGGGAGGCGGCGTTTTTATTTCCATGGCCAGTTACTGTCAGGTGGGAGGCGAAGAAGATGATGAGCGCAACGTGATTGCCGGAAACGGGTATTTCGGAATCACGATCAGTCAGACGGAGCATGTCCGTGTGCTGAACAATTTCATCGGCGTCCGGGCGGATCACGGCGACACGCTCGGCAACGGATATTCCGGAATCGGAATTCGTGGACGGTTTAATGAGATCGGACCCGGCAATGTTATTTCCGGCAATAAACGGGACGGCATCGAGATCTCCAGTGAGGCCGCGGACAGCAACCGGGTTTTCGGCAATTTCATCGGCACGGACAGCACCGGAACACGGGCCTGGCCCAACGAAATGAACGGTGTTTTGATCTATCAGGGCGCGGATCACAACCGGATCGGGGGTCCGGCCCCGGAAGAGAGAAACCTCATCTCCGGAAACAGACAGCATGGTGTGTATTTCGGAGACACCGGAACGGATTCCAATCAGGTTTCGGGCAATTATATCGGTACGGACCGGACCGGCACGCTGGCGCTGCCCAATGAATCGGGCGGGATTGCTCTTTTTAACGGGCCCCGCTACAATGTAATCGGCGGAGACGAGCCGGCCGAAGGAAATCTCATTTCCGGAAACGACGGCAGGGGAATCTGGTTTTGGGGAAGCGGGACCGAAAACAACCGGGTCATGCACAATCTGATCGGAACCGACTCGACGGGCGAGGCGCCTCTGCCCAACACGACTTCCGGAATCCATATCACGATGGCGGCGAAAGACAACCTGATCGGGCCCGGCAATGTCATCGCGTTCAATGAGGACGATGGAATTTACATTACAGGCATGGATTCTCAGGGAAACCGGATCACCCAAAACTCTATTTTTCAAAACGGCTTGCAGGGCATTCGTCTCCACAATAACGCGCAGAATCAAATGCCCGCTCCGGAAATCACGGGCATCGGATCCGTGTCGGGAACAGCGTCGCCGGAAAGCCGTGTCGAAATTTTCTGCGGCCCGGATAATCAAGGCAAGGTCTATCAGGGATTTACAACGGCCGATGAATCGGGCGTTTTTTTCTATCCGGGCGCGGTCAGCGGCCCCTTTATCACAGCCACGGCCACGGATGCAGCGGGGAATACGTCGGAATTCTCCCTGGCCTGGCATAAGGGAGGATTAACAGTGACCACCACGGCCGATACGGGAGAGGGATCGCTGCGGTGGGCCATAGAACGGATGAATCAGTCATACGGCGCGGATACCGTCTTTTTCGAGATTCCGGATACGGATGAAAATTTTAACGGTTCGGTATGGACCATCAGACCCCGGACGGCCCTGCCGGCCATTTCGAAAGACCACAAGGTGATCGATGGATTTTCACAGGACGTTTTCGGCGGCAACCGGAACAGTCTCGGGCCCGATGTGGTCCTGGACGGCAGTCAGGTCGAAGAGAGCTGTTATTACGGCCTGCTCCTTTACAGCGGTCACAATACGGTCCGGGGCCTGGTGATCGTCCATTTCAACACCGGTATTGTCGTGAATTACAATTCCGGAGGGTACAATCGGTTTTACGGCAATTACATCGGAATCGCGTCTGACGGCATGACACCGGCACCCAATGGAACAGGAATCTATATCAGTTCCATGAACCCGGAAAACCGGTTCGGAGGCGCGGCAGCCGGCGAGGGCAATGTGATTTCGGGAAATCTGTATATTGGAATCTACTGCTTATCCGACAGCAATTATTTCGACGGCAATCACATCGGCGTCACGGCCGATGGAACCGGCCGCGCGGGCAACGGGACGCAGGGTCTTTATTTTACGGGCGGATCCAGTCACAACCGGATCGGCCTGGACCGAGGCAATGTGATTTCGGGAAACGGGGCCGCGGGTGTGCATATTGCGGACGGCCGTGACAATCATATTGCGGGCAACTTCATCGGACTCAATGCCGCGGGCACGGACACGATTTCGAACCAGTCGGGTGTCTTTTTAAATAATGCCTGCCGGAATCGGATCGGAGGTTCCACTGCCGGAGAACGGAACGTGGTTTCCGGAAACCGGCTGGATGGCATCGACTTCGCCAATGCCGACAGCAACACGGTCTCGGGCAATTTTATCGGTTTGAACCCGGCCGGCACGGACACCCTGGGGAACGGCCGGTACGGTCTTTTAATACGGGTGGAATCCAGTTACAACCGGATCGGGGGCAGCGGGGCCGGTGAGGGCAACCGGATAAGCGGCAATCGATCTTCCGGCATTCGCATTCAGAGTGAGGGAACCGGCCATAACCGGGTCGAGAACAATCTGATCGGCACGGATGCGGAGGGCCTCGCGCGCTGGGGAAACCGCGGATATGGAGTGATGATAAGTCATTCGGCATGCCATAACCGGATCGGCCCGGGCAACCGCATCGCCTATCATTTGAATGCCGGTGTCAGAGTGGATTATACAGACAGCAACAGGAACCGCATCACACGAAACGCCATCCATCACAACATCGGTAAAGGAATAGAACTTTCGCGGGGAAGCAACAATTTGATGGAAACGCCGGTCATCACCTCCATGGTTCCCCTGCAGGGAACGGCCCCGGCCGGCTCGTGGATCGAAATCTTTTCCGATTCGACCGATCAGGGGGCCGTGTTCGAAGATTCGGTTCAGACGGATGGGTCCGGTCACTTTACCTGGTCCGGAACGCCGCAGGGACCGTACGTCACGGCCACGGCCACGGATGCCGACGGCAACACGTCGGAATTTTCCGGTCCGGGTGACACGCCGGTTCGCCTGCTCGAATCGAATCTGCCGGCGGCTTTCCGGCTGCATCAGAATTATCCCAATCCCTTCAATCCGGAAACCACCATCCGTTTTGACGTGATGCACGCCACGCATGTGTTGATGCGGGTATTCAATGTGCTGGGTCAGGAGGTGGCCCGTCCCGTGGACAAATGCATGGAGGCCGGAAGCCATGAAATTCTTTTCCGGTCCGGCGGGCTGGCATCGGGAATC
Source organism: bacterium (assembly GCA_011388275.1). GTDB lineage: Bacteria > Zhuqueibacterota > QNDG01 > QNDG01 > DSAB01 > DSAB01. The sequence continues at coordinate 42,807 of DSAB01000020.1, forward strand.
TACACCCTGCAAGTCGAGATGGGCGAATACCGGGCCCGGCGAAAAATGATTATTCTGGAATAGGATGCATAGCAGACAATATGCGCGGGACAGGCATATTTTGACCCGTGTGTCCGGTTTTTGCTTAATCGAAAAGCAGAAGCCCTTGAAGAGACCCGCTTTTCATCGATCGAACCAAAGGATGTATCCTGTTGAATACAAAGGAGATGCCGTCGAACGGCCGTGATCTGTCCGGCTGCGGGATGAACCGGCTTGTTTTGGTATGATCCTTGCACTGCTATGGACCGAAAGGCCGAATAGAAAAAACTTGACTTTCAGAGTCAGAATCGCTATATTTTTTAAAATCTTAAGGAGAATGCCTATCGTCGTTCGTTAAAGGTTGGGTGGATTGCAAACATATTTTTTTCTGGTGTCAAGGCACAGGAACAGACTGCCAATCCAACAGCCTGGAGCGAACGTTGTTTTTTTTCCACCGCAACCGAATGCTCTGGGTCATGTGTCCGCTCCGGTGCCCTGAAAATTCGGTTTTTTTTATGGCCATGTTTGGAGGAAAGAATCATGAAGAGAACTCTTGTGTGGATTTTGACGGCGGTCCTGATGATGACCGGTGCGTCCCGGCTGCTGGCCGTGAGTGAATCGGCTGTTCTGTTTCTGCTGATCTCTCCCGGCGCACGGGCCTCCGGTATGGGAGAAGCGTTTGTGGCCGTGGCCGACGACGCGACTGCTGTTCACTGGAATCCGGCGGGCCTCGCCTTTCAGCGGGGCAATGAAATTATTGTCATGCACTGCAAGTGGCTGCCCGGACTCGTTGACGACATGTACTATGAATTCGCCTCATACCGGAGATACTTCAAGAGTCTGGGCGGCACACTGGGTGCAAACATCACCTATTTGAATATGGGTGAACAGGTCTGGATGGATGAATACAATATCGAGCAGGGCCGGTTTACCAGCTATGACTTCGCCGTGTCTCTGAGCTATGCCACCCAGCTGTCCGACAACATGGGTCTGGGCGTCACCATGCGGTACATTCAAAGCCTGCTGGCCCCCGACTGGGTGCAGGTGGGTGAAGAGAAGGGAAGCGGAAAGGGGAACGCCTTTGCCGTGGATCTGGGATTTCTTTATCACAATTTATTCATCAAAGGCCTGTCTCTGGGCGCCAATCTGTCCAATATGGGGCCGAAAATCACCTATGTGGACGCGGCCCAGGCCGATCCCATTCCGACCAACCTGAAACTCGGTATTGCCTATAAAATTATGGACACCCAGTACAACCGGCTGACTCTGGCCATCGATACCAACAAACTCCTGGTACGGCGGACCGAAGAAGGGGCGGATCCTTTTTACAAGGCCATTTTCACTTCCTGGTCGGACGGTTCCGTACGCGATCAGATGAAGCGGCTGATCACATCGGTAGGCACTGAATATGTTTACAACAACATGATATTCCTGAGGGCCGGATATTATTACGATGAAATCGGCAAGGTGAAGTTTCCCGCATTCGGTGCCGGTCTGCAGTATCACAAGTATCGTTTTGATTTCGCCTATGTGGCGGCCGAACAGGGTCATCCGCTGTCCGACACCATGCGTTTTTCGCTGTCCATAGGATTTTAACGGCCGGTCGGTGATCTGAAAGAGAAAATTCCAATACCCCACTTTCCTGTGGGGTATTTTCTTAATGAGGTGCCGGGATGATCAGAGTTCTGAAGGTTGCCGGACTTTTCACATTGCTTATGGGCTTGCGTGTGGTCCGGGCGGAGAGACCCGTTTTTCAATATCGTTCCGGTCATTTTTCCCGGCGGATGACGCGTACCGCCCCCCTGGAGAAGGGGCGCCACCCGTGGATGTTCGAACGATCCTTTCACGCGGACAAAAACGACTCCATTCACGTGGTGGCTTTGCGCGCGGAGTTTCAGCCCGATGAAAATCCCCTGACTACAGGGTCCGGCCTTTTCGATCTTTCCGAACCGGCGGAACAACGCGTGGATCCGCCGCCTCATGACAGGGCCTATTTTGAAGCCCAGATGCGAGCCCTGGCCCATTATTATCGAACCGTATCCCGCCATCGACTGACCGTGACCTTCTCCGTGCCCGATCCCGTGCTGCGCCTTCCCGATGAAATGGGCGGATACAATCCCGCCACGGATCCGCAAAGTACGGAGCGGGGACTGGTTCGCCTGTTCCGGGACGCGGTCAAAGCGGCCGACAGCCTGGGGATCGGGATCACTTCCGGCGACGCGGTGATCGTTTTTCATGCCGGGGTGGGTAAAGATCTGGATCTGGGTTACGATCCCACGCCCCGGGACATTCCCTCGGCTTTTCTGGACCTGGAGGATCTTCGAAGCCATCTGGCTGAAGGCGACCCGGGCTATGCAGGCATTCCGGTTCAAGGCGGTTCCCACCGGGTGCGGGAAGGCATTATTGTACCGGAAACCCAGTCGCAGGAGGGGTATGAAATCGGACTTTTAGGCACCCTGACCCTGATGTTCGGTTTCCAGCTGGGGCTGCCGGCTCTTTGGGACACGGATACGGGCACGAGCGGAATCGGCCGCTGGGGGCTGATGGATCAGGGATCCAATAATTATTTCGGATTGATACCGGCCTGGCCCTGTGCCTGGACGCGGCTGTACATGGGGTGGGATGAAGCCGCAGAGACGGTTTGGGGTGTGGATCTGGCCGTGGCCTGCAGCATGGCTGAAAGCGCTCAGCGCATCATTCGGGTTCCAATCAATGATCACGAGTATTTCCTGGTGGAAAACCGGCAGTATGACGTGAACGGGGACGGCATTACCCGGGGATGGGACGCGGCCGGCGTTGAGGTCACGTTCCATCCGGACGGAAGACTGGTGTCTTCGGTTCCTTTCGGAGTGATCACGCGGGTGGAGGAGTATGATTACGGACTTCCCGGATCGGGTATTCTGATATGGCATATCGACGAGGATGTAATTTCACGGAAGCTGCCTGAAAACCGGATCAACAGCGACCGGGAACATCGGGGCGTGGATCTGGAAGAGGCCGACGGCGCCAAAGATATCGGATACCGGTACGGGCTGACCGACCCGGGTGCGGGCGCGGAACTGGGCGTGCTGCATGACGCCTGGTTCGCCTCGAATGAGGTGCATAAGCGGGTCAACCGGAGCGACAGCGTGGCTTTTACTCCGGCAACCTATCCCAGAACCGCATCCAACTCGGGTGCGGATTCCCATCTCCATCTCACCCGGTTTTCCGAGCGGGATACGATCATGTCTTTTCAGGTTCGAAATGAATGGATACGTTCCGGTTTCCCCCGTGATTTCGGTCTCGGGCATGTGCCCTTTTCACCCCTCATGGCCGATATAAACGGCAGCGGCATCCGTGAAGTGGTGGTCGTGACCCGGGGGGGCATGATTTTCGCATGGGACGAATCAGGGCATCCCCTGGTGAACAATGGAGCATTGGGTCGAACTGTGAACGTGGCTGGAGACACCGTCGACATTCCCGCAGCTCTTTTGGCTGTAACCGGATCTTCTGTGGTGACGGAACCCGCGGCCGCGGATCTGAACGGAGACGGATTCGATGAAATCGTTACAGCCACAGCGGATGGACAGTTGACAGGCTGGACGGCGCGTGACGAAGACGGAGACGGATTCGGTGACAGGGTGTTTCAGTGGCAGAGTTCCCAGGACAGCATTACCGCCCTGCTTTTGTATCCGGCCGCCGGCGGCTATTATCCGGTTCTGGGCACGGCCTCGGGAGAACTGATATTTCTCGACCCGGCTGCCGGAATACCCCTCTGGACCCAAAACCTCGGCGCGGCCGTAAGCGGACTGTGCATGGGAGTCTCCGGCGGACTGCGTATCCTTTGGGCCGGAACGTCCGCGGGAAGTTTGTTTTGTTACAACGGAATCACCGGAGAACGGCTTTGGAATGAATCGGTCGGATCCCGTCCTTTATGGCCTCCGGCTGCGGGATTGTGGCCGGAAACGGGTGCGGGTGTGGCGGTCTGTTATGAAGGCGGAGGGGCCGTGTTCGACATTCAGGGAAACCGGATCGGAACCCTGACGCATTCCGTGATTCCCGCGGGCCGTCCGGCTTTGGGCGATGTGGACGGAGACGGGGTGCCGGAAGTGGTTCTGCCCGGCAGGGACAGACTCTGGGCGTTCAACCACAACGGCAGCCTGTGCAGCGAATTTCCGGTGCCCCGATTGAGCTGGGATACGCCTCCCTCGTCCCCGATTTTAATCGATGCCGACGGGAACGGAGACTTGAATATTGTGGCTGCCACGCAAGGGGGAGAGGTGTCGGCTTTCAGCCGTAGAGAGAGGGTATCCGGATTTCCCCTGAGTACGGGGAGTGAAACCACGCTGACTCCCTTTGCCGGTGATCTGGATGGCGACGGTCTTCTCGAGCTGGCCGCTGTTTCCGGGCGCGGCAGTGTGTTTGTCTGGAACCTGAATGCCGATGTTTCTGAAACGGCATCCTGGGCGGCATGGGGTAAAGATGCGGCCCGGACCGCTTTTTTCGCTCAGCCGTCCGAGCCCGCCGCGCCGCGTGAAGACTGGATGCCTTCCCGGGGAGTCTACAATTATCCCAACCCCGTGCGTGACGGCCGAACGTTCATCCGTTATCGCCTGGAGGTGGACGCCCGGGTTGCCATCCGCATTGTCGATATGGCCGGCATGCTCGTTCAGCGTCTGGAAGGGCCGGGGCGGGGTCAGACGGAGAATGAAGTGATCTGGGATGTTTCGCGTGTGGACAGCGGGGTCTATTTCTGTCATGTCCGGGCTGTCTCGGCGAAGGGGGAGAAACAGGCCGTGATTAAAATAGCCGTAATCCGATAGACAATATATGATCAAACGTTTGCTGACAGGGTTCGCCGTTTTGACCACAGCCGCTTCGTGGGTGTGGTCCCAGAGTCTTTACAATCATCCTGAATTGGAATGGATGACACTGGAGACCGGGCATTTTTACGTGCATTATCATGCGGGAGCCGAACGAACGGCCCGCGTCACCGCGTCCGTCGCCGAATCCATTTACGAACCGGTCACCCGGCTTTATGATTACGAACCGGACACGAAAATACACTTTGTGATTCGGGATCATGACGATCAGTCCAACGGAGCGGCTTTTTATTATGACAACAAAATCGAACTGTGGGCGCCGGCCATGGACTTCGCGCTGCGCGGCACGCATCACTGGCTGTTGAACGTGATCACCCATGAGTTCAGCCACATGATCTCCATGGGAGCCGCCCGCAAGGCGCCGCGTCAGATTCCCGCCGTGTATCTGCAGTGGCTGGATTATGAGAAGGAAAAACGGCCCGATGTGATCCACGGGTATCCACGTACGCTGGTTTCTCTTCCGCTGGCCGGAACCGTCATGCCGGTTTGGTTCGCCGAAGGCATGGCCCAGTATCATGCTCGCGGTGTGCATCATGACACCTGGGATTCCCACCGTGACATGCTCCTGCGCACGGCTGTGCGGGAGAAGGCGCTTCTGCCGCCGCACGAGATGTCCCGTTTCGGTAAAACCAGCCTGGGCAATGAACGGGTGTACAATCAGGGTTACGCGTTGACTCTGTATCTGGTTGACCGCTTCGGAGAGTCTGTGCTTCCCAGGCTGGTCGAAGCTCTCAGGCCGCTGAACCGGATTCGGTTTACGGCGGCCCTGGAGAGTGTGACGGGATTGAGTGAGGCGGAACTTTACCGCCAATGGGTTCAATGGCTGGAAAACGGTTATGAGCAGTCAGGCGAATCCTGGACGGAGGGTGAGATTCTGGAATCCGCCGGAGAAGCCAATTTTTTCCCGGTTTTTTCTCCGGACGGGCGGTACCTGGCCTATGTGTCCAGCCGTGGCAGGGATTATATGAGTCAGAGCTCCGTGTGGATTTTTGACCGGCGTGAAGGGAAAGCCCGCAAGACGATCTCCCGTGTGACCTCTCCGGCCGGCTGGTCGCCCGATGGAAAGCACCTGGTCTATTCCAGCAACCGGGACCGCGGCAGACACGGTTCGCGGTACCATGATCTTTATGTTTACAACCTGGAAACCCGCAAGGAGAAGCGTCTGACCCGCGATTTGAGGGCGCATTCACCGGCGTGGGGCCCCGGCGGAATGCTGGCCTGTATCATTGAAAACGACGGGACGTCCAATCTTTTTCTTTTGAACACGGAGGGAGACTCGCTTCGGTCTCTGACCGCTTTCAAGGCCGGCGAGCAGCTGTTTGCGCCGCGCTGGATGAGTGATTCGACTCTGGTGTTTACGATCGGGGGTGCGTTTCAAGGCCGGGATATCGCCATGATTCATATTTCCGGCGGGCAATGGGAGTACCTGTTAAAAACCGCGCATGATGAGCGGGATGCGGTTCCCGGACTCGATGGAGAGTGTGTCTATTACAGTTCCGATGCTACGGGCGCGTTCAACATTTACCGGCTCCATCTGCCAACCGGAGAGCGGCATCAGCTGACCCATGTGCCGGGAGGCGCCTTCATGCCCGCAGTCAGGGGCGATACGCTCTGCTATGCTCTTTTTACGGCGGATGGCTACCGCATCGCGAAACGGGAAGGATTGAGTCCTCTGTCCGCCCGGACCGTGACCAGCCCCTATTTTCGCATCAAGCCCGAAAAGAGGCCGATCGATATCGCTGTTGACACCTCTTTGACTGCGAAGCCCTATCAGCCGGTGTTCTCGAAACTGGCTTTTCTGCCGCGGATCATGATGGATTATCCTCAAAAACTGAAACTGGGAACGTATTTTTATGGAAGCGATTTTCTCGACCGGATCTCTGTTCTCGGCGGGGCGGCCGCCAATTTCGGCGGGGACATGGATCTTTTCGGCATTTTCGAATATCGGCGATGGAGGCCCACCCTGTTTGTCGAGGCTTACCATCAGACACGGCATTTTCGTCAGGATGATGTCGATTACCGGTTCAACCTGATGGAAGTCGACGCGGGCGCGGACTGGCGACTGGGAGACAACAATGTGCTGCGCACAGCGGCCATCTTCAGCCGATACAGCGCGGGCATGCGCTTTACGGATCAGGGACTGGATTTCAAGTTTTCATATATCTATCATCTGGGCACTGTTTTACAGGCCCGCTGGAACCATCGGGCCATTCGGGGCGCTTTGAATGCCGATATCGCGCCCTCAAGCGGCCGCATAATGACACTGGATATTCAGGCGGCATGGCAGCGGTTCCTCAGAGACTTCAAGATTCATCAGGATTTTGGAACTCTGGTGGAGGTTTATGAACCCTATCATTACTGGCAGCTGCTGATGGACTGGACCGAATATGTGCCGTCACCGGTTTCGGGCCACAGCCTTGCCATACGGGTCAAGGGAGGATGGATCGACCGGCGCGTGGAAGGGTTCTATCATCTGTTCGGCGGCGGCCTGGACGGCATGAAGGGATATCCCTATTACAGCCTGGAAGGCCGGAATCTGATTCATCTGGGGCTGGCCTACCGCATGCCCCTTTTCAGGCGCATGCGCTTGCGTCTGGGATTTATGGATCTGGAAAAACTCTATGTGTCGGTGTACGGAGATGCCGGCAATGCCTGGTCCGGAGGGTCTTTCCCGGGCTGGAAGCGCGATGTGGGTGTTCAGCTTCGTCTGTCCATGCTCAATTTTTACGCCTATCCCATGAAAGTTTTCTTTGACGCGGCCTACGGTCTGGATGAATTCGTTACGCGTAAACAGACGTACGGAAGGGAGTGGCGCTTTTATTTCGGGATGCTGTTTGATTTTCTCAGGTAGCTGTCACCAGGAATGGGACCGCAAGGAGGAACCGTTATGTTTCCCTGGATACTGGTCATCATGAATCTTGGATTCGGTGCCGCGGATCAGGTCGCGGCGCCTTATTTGCCGCCTTCAGCGGCTTTTCAGACAGAGTTGCGGTGGGGTAAACCCGGCCCGGCATCGTTCGGTCAGCTGGCTGATCCTTCGGCCCGGATTCCGGTTCGAACCAAGTCCGCTGCACTGGGCATTCTGATGTCCGCCGCGGTTCCCGGAACCGGAGAGATCTATGCCGGTTCATGGATAAAGGGGGCGGTTTTTCTGGGTGTGGAAGCGGCTCTGTGGGTTGGGTACTTTTCGTTCAGTGCGCATGGACGTGACTGGGAGGACAAGTTTCATGAGTTTGCGGACACGCATTGGAGTGAGGAGAGATATTATGAATGGCTCGCGGCCAATCCGAACTTTGCCGACACCACGCATTCTCTGCCTTCCACCAGGACGCAGCAGTATTATGAGATGATCGGAAAGTACGATCAGTTCAAGGCGGGTTGGGATGACTGGGATGAAGGGGATAATCCCTTAACACCGAATCGGGATTATTATGAGGGCCTCAGGCACAAGAGCAATCAGGCTTTTATCCGCGCTTCCTACTGCACCATGGTGGTTTTGGCCAATCATGTGCTTTCCGCTTTTGATGCGGCCTGGACACTGAACCGGTATAACCGCCGGGTGGAGAGCAAGCTGCGTGTTTCATGGCAGCGCGGTTTGGAACAATGGGTCCCTGTGCTGTCCCTGGGTGTGGGCTGGTGAGTATTCGCGGCGTGCGATTCAATATGGACGATTGGAGGATTCGAAATGAAGGGTTTAAGACCCCGGATCTGTCTGCTGACGGTATTTTGCCTGATCTTCGGAACGGCATGGGCTCAATCGATTCCGGCGGAACCTCAGCCGTTTGATGCCGGCTTTCTGACGAAATCCGAATCCGCACCGTCTCCGGCCAGGGCTTTCTTCTATTCTTTGCTGGTGCCCGGACTGGGTCAGGTTTACGCGGGCGCCGGGACCATGACCCGTGTTTTTGTCGCTTCCGAGGCCGCGCTCTGGTCTCTTTATTTTACGTTTCGAACCGTTGGAAACTGGAAAGAAGCGGATTACAAACGGTTTGCCGTTCTGCACGCGGGCGTCGATCCCGAAGGCAAAGACCGTCGCTATTATGTGAATCTGGAACATTACGACTCCATGGAGGCCTACAATCAAGCCAAACTGAGGCAGCGGAATCTAAACGCCGTGTATCCTGCGCATGAAGGGTATGAGTGGGAGTGGGACAGCCGCGAGTCGCGTCTTCGGTATGAGAGTTTGCGGGTTTCCAGTGACAAGGCCTTCAACCGCGCCCTTTTGGTGACAGGTGCCGTGGTTCTGAACCATCTGGCCAGCGCCATAGACGCCGCCCGTGCGGCCCGAAAGGGCCGGATTGAGGAAAACCCCCTTCACATGGGGGTGATGCCGTTGGCCGAGGGGGGGTGGATGGGTTATGTGGTGAAGGTTTTTTAAAATACAAATACAACAGGAGAGATTGATGAGAAGATGGATTGGATTTATTCTGCTGGGAACCCTGATCGCTGCCTGTTCCGGTTCGCGTTATGGAATTCCGAAGGGAGAAAGCATCACGATTTACAGGGGAGACGCGCCTGTTCAGATCGGTTTTTCCGATCTTGTTGAAGATCTGGCGGGGGCGGACGCGGTGTTTGTCGGAGAAATACACACCGACAGCCTGACCCATGTGCTGCAAAGGCTTCTTCTGGAAGCCCTTTACGAAAAAGGAGTTCGGCCGGCCGTGGCCATGGAGATGTTCGAGCGGGACGTTCAGACCGTGCTGGACGCCTATCTGGCCGGTGAGGTTACGGAAGGGGACTTTCTGAAACGGTCCCGTCCCTGGAGAAACTATCAAACGGACTACCGGCCTCTGGTGGAGTTCGCCCGTGAAAAGGGGCTGCCCGTGCTGGCCATGAATGTGCCCGGCCGTTACGCGCGGCGGATCGCGATGCAGGGAGAATCGTTCATGAAGAGTGTGCCGGACTCCGAAAAGGTGTGGCTGGCCGACAGGCTGAAACCCCTGGAGGATGAGTACAAGGTCCGTTTCATGGAATTGATGAAAAACCGCCCCCCTTCTCCCATGTCTCATCTGGATCCGGAAAAAATGTATCTGGCCCAGGTGCTTCGCGACGATACCATGGCCGAAACACTCTTTCGGTTCATTCAGGATCATTCCGGAACACCGGTTTTCTCCTGTCAGGGAGATTTCCATTCGGCCTATGGGCTGGGTATCGTGAAAAAGCTCCGGCTGCTGGAGCCGTCTCTGGACTGCCGGGTGATTTCCGCGGTTCCGGTGGAGAATCCCGACTCGGTTCGTTGGGAGGACCATGAGGGACGCGGCGATTATTTGATATTTGTACCGAAGAAAGAGGATGGGAATCAAACGTAAAACACTGCTGATTACCGGGGTTTCCGGACTGGTGGGCGGGCATGTTCTGGCCCGGGCTGCGAAACAGTATTCGGTGACGGCCACCTGTCATGATCATCCGTTCGCCTGGCCCGGAGTCAGGGTGCGAAGGCTCGATCTGGAATCGGCCGATAATATCCGGCGCTGCATGGAAGAAACCAGGCCCCGGGCGGTTATTCACTGCGCGGCATGGAGCGGGCTGGACGCGTGCGAACAGGATCCGGATCGGTGTTTTCGAGTCAACGCGGAGGCGCCGGGCGTTTTGGCCCAAAGTTGCGAGGCAGTTGGTTCCCGCCTGGTTTTTGTGTCCACGGACATGGTTTTCGACGGAGAGAATGCGCCATACGATGAGACCGATGAGACGAATCCCGTCAACGTTTACGGCCGGGCGAAAGTGGAAGCCGAGAAGCGGGTTTTATCGGCATGCCGGAACGCCGTGGCTGCCCGCTCCGCCCTGGTTTACGGTCCATCGGTCACGGGGGGACGCTCCTTCTCTGAGTGGATATTGGAGCGGCTTGGCAAAGGGGAAGAGGTTCCTCTGTTCACGGATCAATACCGGACACCCGTTCCGGTACAGGATCTGGCCGCGGCCCTGCTCGAGCTGGCGGATCATTTCTGCACCGGCATTCTTCATCTGGCCGGTCCGCAGCGGATCGACCGGTATGCTTTCGGGGAGGCTTTGGCCCGGGCCCGCGGGCTGGATGCCGGTCTCCTGCGGCCCGTATCCATGAAAGATGTCCAATATGCGGCGCCTCGCCCCGTGGATGCGAGCCTGAACACGAAACGGGCGGTTTCGATTCTCCATACCCGTTTTTCGAATATTCAGGAAGGTGTTCAAAAGAATTGAAATCGTTTTCCGATCAGAATGAGAAAGCCCCTTTCCCTTTGCGGGGAAGGGGCTTTGGATTTTCTATCTGCCGAGGTGAAAAATCAGTCGGCTTCTTCATCGGTCTGTTTGTAAAAACCGATCAGTTCAAAGGGGTTGGCTATGCCGGAACAGATGTTTTCCAGGTGGGCGGTGACTCTTTTAAGAAACCGTGAAAAAAGGACGTTGGCCACGGCATCACGCGGCTTGAAATACTTCTTTTTCGCGATTTCTCCGATATAGAGATCGAAGTCTTTTTTAAGCGGATTGGCTCTCTTCATCAATTCGAGGGCTTCGTTCCGGTCGCCGGTTTTAAATGTTTTTTTCGTGTCCGCGAATGTCGCCGAGATGATTTGCGCGTCTTTTCGGAGCTTCTCATCGATACGGATTTTATCCGAATCCTCATACAGATCCAGCAGTTCGTATATATTCTTGGAGTAATCGCCGATGCGTTCGATGCTGATGATCACGGACGTGAGAACCAGCGAGGCGATCAGGTCCTGCTGCGGATTGATGGACAGATGCTCCAGGACTTTCCTCCGTATTTTCTTTTCCAGGGCGTTGATCTCTCTGTCCAGCTGATAGATATCCTGCTCGGGTTTTTCCTTGTCTGCGATGGAACGCACGGAAAGGTCGAAAATATTGTGGGCCTTGTCCAGCATCTCGTTTGTATCCTGAAGCGCCTGACTGACGAGGTCTCCTTTTTTCAAAATAGCCAGCAATTGCCTGAACATGGTTAAAAGCCTCCTTTCATCAGGACAATAATCAACAGGGGGATAAGAAAGAAAAAGAGAACAATGTAAAAAACCGACATCATGCGTTGACGCGCCATGAAGCGGCCGAATATTTCCGATCCTTTAATGGGAATGATGCGAAGAGGATAGAAGACAAGGGTTGCCGCTATATTGAAACATAAATGGGCGAACGCCACGGTGACCGCCGCCGGGCTGCGGGTGACCAGAGAAGCCAGTATGGCCGTGATGGTCGTGCCGATGTTGGCGCCCATCACATAGGGGAAAATTTGGTTCAGAGAGATGATGCCTGCTCCGACAATGGGCACCATGATGGATGTGGTGGCTGAACTGGACTGGACCGTGGCTGTCAGCAGAGCACCGAGAAGAAAACTGCGCGCCGGGGAGTTGAAAAGATACTGATGCATAAGACCCTCGACGCGTCCGATGATCAGTCTTTTCATCAGGGTGACGATATTCTTCAGAGCCAGAAAAAGGAGAGCCAGGGCGACTGTCAAAGTGATCATGGCGACAAGCCAGACGGGTGCTTTGATGCACAGTTGAATGAGACTAAGAATACCGTCGGCAGCGGGTTTGACAACGGCTTTCAAGGGGCTGATGAAAGCGAATCCGCCGATGTGACCGAAAGTATTCGAAAGGAATATGGCGGAACGCTCTATAAAACGGGTGGCCCATTCCAGCGGGAAAAAAATCAAAACAGCAAACAGATTGAAAAAATCGTGAAGTATGGCTCCGGACATGGCTTTCGAGAATTCATTTTGACGGCTGATGCTTCCCAGAGAGACGATGGTGTTGGTGACGGTTGTGCCGATGTTGGCGCCCATCAGTATGGGAATGGCGTTTCGAATGGGCATCATGCCGCCAGCCACCAGGCCGACCAGAATGGATGTGGTGGAGGAAGAACTCTGGACCACACTGGTGGTGACTATCCCGATAAACAGACCGACAATGGGATTGGCGGTGGTGGACATCAGGTTTTCGGCGAATTTCTTGCCCATGAGCCGGAAGGCTGAACTCATGAGTTCGATGCTGACAAAGAAGAGATATAAAAAGAACAGGAAAAAAACAATTTGTATCAGGGCCTTTTGGGTGTTTCGGCTCATGAAAGGTCCTTTCGCTTGCACCAATCTTGCCTGGAAAATTAAAAGCAATATAATGAATCCAAAACTGTCGAACAAGCGGAATTCTTCTCAAATGCATGAATCGGAGCGAGGAATGAACGCGGATTTGAAAAAGGGTTTGAAATATTGAAAGGGATGATTATATTCCGGTATGAATGCGAGCCGCAAAACGCCGGATCATGAATCGGTGATTCATCTGGAGCGC
>DSAB01000019.1 GCA_011388275.1 bacterium
CTAAAAATTCTCATCAGGCAGTCTATTCTTTGGAATATCTGCATTCAATCGCTTTCTCAGCACTTTCCGCAGAGATGAATCGAGCATACTCGGTGATTCCTGAAGCAGCCTCGTGACTTCGTCACGGGCCCGTTCCCAAAGGGTCCTGCCTCCCTGTTCTTTCCACACCGCGTACGTGTCCCTGTCGATAACCGGTCCGGGAATGATGATTTCATCGCGAAGCCAGCGCAGAGTCTGTGTAGAAGCGGCGAACAGTTCTCCGTCTTCCAGATCGGACGACAAATCAGGCGCCAGCGGCTGGCTTCTCGCCTCGATTCCCCGGACCAGCCTGTGGATCATACCGCAGATCTCATTATCGAGAACCAGCTTTTCCGGACTTTGACAGGTTTGATAACTCATCATTCCGGGGCCTGACACCACATGGATGCCCGCCAAAGCCGCCATCACGGCTCCCATCCCCGTTTCCAGCCCGGCCTGGGCATCCAGAATCTTTGCGTCGGAGAGAGCCATGTAGGCGTGGACCGGAATCTTGAAATATTTTCCGATTCGGGCAGCGGCCGCATCGATCATCATGGTTTCCATGGCACCCATTGGCGTCGTCCCTTTCCGCATATCCGTCGCAGCGGGCGATCCCCCGTAAATAACCGGAGCGCCAGGCCTGGTCAGCTGATGAATAACCACACCGCTGAGATTCTCCGCCGTCAGCTGGACCAGCGTTCCGGTTAGAGTAACCGGTGAGGTCAATCCGCACAGCGGCATGGAGACCACCGCAGCGGGAATCCAATTCCGGGCGCAGTCCATGAGGGTTTGACAAGTCAGCGGGCTCCAGCGCAGCGGCGAAGACGGACAGCAGTCAAAGACCGCCAGGGGTTTCTTTTTCAAAGCTTCCCGGCTGCCTCTCACCATGATCAGCATCTCTTTCATGGTTCGGAACCCGCCGAGAGTGAATGTGCCTGTAATCACGGGTTTGACCGCGCAGCAGAGACAGATATACAGCCGGTACCGGTCCTGAATCTCCCTGGGCACATCCGCAGGAACCAGGGCGGTGCTCTGGGCCGAAATATGATTCAGCTGGTCCGTCAGTCTGGCAAACCGGATCAGATCCGGGGCCGCAGGCTCACGCTGAAGCATGGTTTCCGAATCGAGCACGGTCAGGGCGGAGGACCCGGGATTGAACAGCATGCCGTCTCCGCCGATTAAAAAACCTCTTTCACCATTCCGATCGAAAAGATAAAATTTCGAGGGAACGGTTGTCAGCGCCTTTTCAACCACACCACCGGGAATCCGGACCCGGCCTTTCTCGACCGAACATCCATTGGAATGGAGAAGTTCCAGCGCTTCGGCATGATCGATCGCCACACCCGTGCAAGACAGAACGCCCAGGGCTTCATCCGCGATTGTTTTCACATTTGCGTCGGACAGAATGCTGAGCCCGGGCCTGAGTTCTTTCCATCGGATTTCGTCCACGGCCATATTCACACTCTCCAGGGTTCCCAAAACGATCGAAGAACCAGCCGGTAGGAAGGCCGGTTGGCTTCATGATAGGCTTCACTGTGATGCGCGGGAGGAAACCCTTTTCGGCCCATCTCGATCCAGCATGCCTCGAGTACATCCGTATCGATCCGGTGCCAGCCCTTCCGGCAGGCCTGAGAAAGCCATTCCCAGTATCGGATCATTCGGTCTTTATCGACCGTGGATTCTTCACGGCTCCTGCAGAATATCCGGTACAGCGATTCCGGGTCTCCCCCGGTTTTCTCATAGATGCGGATATTCACCCGCATCCAGTCACCGCGCGGATCGATGATTTCAAGCAGCTGTTCACCCCGGGGGACCCGCTCGCCCCGGGTCCATTCTCTTTTCAGGCTGGCGAGCCCTTTCTCATCTCCATCTTCGTAATGGGCCGCCCCGTGAGTGGCCTGATGAATCAATTTATATATATCGATGACCTGCATGGATTCATGCCGGTTTAAATGATCGGCGATAATACGCAGCAATTCCTGTTTTTCATTCATGGGTTTTTCCCCTTTTCCACCCCAAAAGCGCAGATACGGATTTTCGGGGCCGCATGAGAAAGGAGTCCGTTACCCGGATTCCCGCGTGCCGGCCGCCGCTGACCCGCAGCATCTCTTTCTGGCACGACAGGGGCCAGTCTCCGTATCCCGGACTGAATCGGGGAGTGATCGTATATCCCTGTGTGTCCGCCTCCTTCTGAATGATCTGATGATGCACGCGGTTCGCCGCTTCGTCCACGGTTTCGGAACCGACGGCGTCCAGTATCCATGCCCGGGTCATCTCGCCCTGCTGCATGAGACGTGCGACTTCTCTTTCCAGATCCGGTCCGATGGTCACCATGAACACCGCGGCGTATTCGGACCCCTCCAGCATCCGCCGCACCTGAAGACTTCGAACCGTCCAGCCGGCTTCCTTGAGAAACACCCCTTCCTGATTGAAGACTGCGGCGAAAATCCGGTACGCGCAGCGCCCTTTCATCAGATCCGGCGCGCGGCTCAATTCGGCATCCAGAATGGCTTTCACGTTTTCGGGAACGGAATGATCCGACCGGGGATACCCGATGCGCCGGATCACGGCGCCCACCGGCAAAGGCTGTACATCGAATTCAAGCACACGCGGCGTCCTCATGCCGGCTCCAGCGTGACGGATTTGAAACCGGTTCCCAGCACCTTTCCGTATTTTTCAAACAGATCCCGAATATGATCGTCCATGGTGAAATAGAGGATCTGCCAGTCCGACCTGGCCAGATTCAGGACGGTTTTTACCAACCGATGCCGCCTCTTCCAGTCGCTGTATTGAAAAGCGTCATCCAGAATTAAAAATAGCGGAGTCCGGGCCAGTTTCCGGCTGAAACCCACGCGCAGCGCCAGAAGCACCTGTTCCCGCGCCCCGGTACTCAGCTGATCGAGCGGATACTCATCCGTTTCATCGCCCGCGAAAATGCGGCTTCCCTCGAGCCGCAGGGTCTTGTACCTGCCGGTAAGCGCATGAACCATATCGGTTATTTCGACGGCGGACAATCCACGCTGAATTTTGGCATCTTCCGCTCCGCGAAGCTCCCGGATCACTTCGTGAACGAGGATTTTGGCCAGAATATCCGCGGTTTGATTCCTGCAGCGATCACCCAGTGCCTGCCTGGTGTTTTCCAGATCGTCAAGGATCTCTTCCCACCCACCCCGGTTTTTGCGGTACGTCGCAGACTCAATCTCCAATTTCAGGTTGTCCAGCTCCCGATTCTTCATTTCCAGTGTTTCCCGAACGGTTTCCCGCTCACGGTTGAGTTCATCGTGTTTTTTCGGACTGTAGACGGCATGCGCGGGCTCTTTGCGAAAATCGGCCTCTTCCACCTGAAGGACCTTCAGATCTGTTTGATACTGTGAAATGCGGTCCCTCAAATCACGGATACGGTCTTCATGCCGTTTGACCACCGCGGGCCACTCCTTCCGCTCCACCTCCCTTCCTTCCAGAATCGTCAGTTCGCTTCGAATCGCCGTCTGCTCGTCCCGCACGAAGCGTTCCGCCTCGGCCAATTGTTCTTCGTAGACACGGATTCGGGAAAGCGATTCCTCCATTTCCTTCAGCATGCTCTTCAGCTGCGCCGAATCTTCGGGAACCGACCCGAAACGGGCGCGAAATCCCTTCTCGATTCTCGACCGCTCTTCCTGATGCAGCAGCCTTCGAACCAGACGCGGCCATCGAACGGCAACCAGGACCCAAAGAAAAATGCCTGCCCCCAGAACGGCGATGCCGGCAAGATGCATTCCCAGCAGGAGAAGAATCAGGGATGTCAGCAGAACGATCCCGTTCACAACAATCCCAAAATACGGTCGTACACGCGGCGGATCGAGAAGTCTCTCACAGGTTTCCGAAGCGGTCTTCAGCCATTCATAGTGCAGGCACCCGGCTTCGGCTTCATCCCGGTTGGCCCTGAAGCGGGAACAGTCCTTCTCCCTGCCTTCCAGATCTCTCATTCGGGCGCGAATCGCCTCGAGGCGTTTCTCATCGATTCCGGCAAGCTCACGCTTCAGCTTGCCGAGCTTCTCGGCGGTCCGCCAGGCCTGATGACAGCGGGCCGCCTCCAGTTCCTTCAGCTCTTTATCCAGATTCTCCAGCTTCTCCCGAAGCCGCTGACGGTCTCCTCCGGAATAGATTTGATCCACCCGTTGAATCAGTTCATCGATTCTCTTGCGTTTTTCGTTTAATTCTTCCCATCCTTTGAACTGACCCCGCTTTGCCGCCTCGATCCGGCCCCCGACGATTCTGGCGTCATGCAATGTTTTGTCCATTCTCGATTCGATGGTATCCAGAAAGTGCTGATGAGAAAGAAACTGTTTGATCACGGTCCGGTCCACTTCTCTTCCGTCTCCGAATTCCAGTTCCGCCCCCTTGACCACCAAAAGGCGGGAGAAATCCACGGGAAGGCCCCATTCACCCTCTTCCCAGTAGTCTTCCAGTTTTTTCCCGCGTCGCGGCGTCATCAAAACAGGCGTTTTTTCCAGTCCTTCGATCAGAATTTTTCCGGAACGGGGTATGTCTCTCAGATTCCATCCGCGTGTATTTCGGAACAGGCTGGTGATCAGCCATTCGACCAGGCATGTCTTTCCCATTTCATTGGGCCCGTAAACAACATTGAGGGAAACGGGATCCATGGAAAAGCGCCTTACGGGCCCCGTGTCCCTCACTTCCAGACTTCGAATCCGGATCATGACGGCTCTCCGTATATGACATGCATCGCCTGAAGAAGAATCTCGTCTCTGAAAGGCTCGTTTTCTTCCGGCCATTCCAGGGTGTTGATCTTTTCCATGACGCGCCGAATGATCTCCCGCCTGTCCGGATCGGGATCTTCCTGAAAAACCCTGGTCAGGTCGGGTTCTTTATCGAAGAATTCGATGCCCCTGAATTGCCCGAATATCGTTTCCAGCAGTTTTTTCTTGTCCGAAGTGTATCCGCTCACCCGCACGCGGACCTTGACTCTTTTCAGGGTGTTGCTGTCCACTCCCCACTCGTGGATGCGGCGTTTGATTTCCCTCGAAAGCCATTCGGTTTCCTGCTCCTCGGGAAAAACAATAAAGGACTCCTGAAAATAAACAACCGAAGAAGGCAGGGAAAGCGATGTGACGGCCGCGGTTTCGGTATCCAGAACGAGCAGCCGTCGGGGTCCCGTCTCATTGATGTCCAGAGGATGCGGAGAACCCGGATAGTGCACACATTCCGAATCCGTTGGCTTGTGAATGTGCCCCAGAATCGCCGCGGCCGGCTGAAACTGCTCCAGATCGCGCCGGGTCAGCGGCATGTAAACACCCGGTTCCAGAGGATTGACCTGGCCCAGGCCCTGAATCCAGTCGCCGTGGCCGATCAGAATCCAGCGTCCGTCCTTCAATTCTTCCATGAAAGAGGCGATGACCTCGCCCATGGTTTTTTTTGAATCATAGGGAACGAACAGTAAAGGCATTCCCATCAGATCTTCCTGAATCAGAACGGGCTGATCGACGACCGTGACATTATCCGAAGCCAGACGGCGATTGTCCAGTACGCAATCGTGGTTTCCGGGAACAACGGTAATCCGAATGGATCGAAAGGGCTCTTCACGGCAAACCGACTCGAAATCAGAGAGATTCCGAATATCCTTATGAAAAAGGTCTCCGGCAATGATCAGATGCCGGATCCCCTCTTTGTAAACGCAGGTGAGCAGTGTCCTGAGCGCCTGGTATCGTTCCGGATATTCGTCTCCGGCCTGAAGATGCAGATCGGCTGTAACCGCTGTTTTCAATCAAAACTCCTGCTTTTGGTTCAATGACAATGTACAATTTTTTCACCATTAGATCAAGAAAATTACCCGTCTCTTTCTTTCTGTGGGTGGAAAAACCGGAACCCGGATTCGATTGGTTATGTTAAAAGCAACACAGCCCAGGGAGGACTCGGTGAAACCCGATAACGAAAAGAAATCCCGGAAAACGGCTTCGCATTCGGTATTCGATCCGGCATCCGTCGCCCATGATAAAAACATCCAGGGCGCACAGGAGGGCTCCGTGAACCGTGTATCTCTTCCCGTCACCGGAATGCACTGCGCTTCATGCGTCGCCCGCGTGGAGAAAAGTCTGCAAAACCACCCTGATGTCACAGCCGAAGCCAATTTCGCATCAGGCGAAGTTCAAATTCGTTATAACCGCAAAACCGGCGATTTACGTTCATTCATCAATACCGTCAAAGACCTGGGCTATGGCGTCACCCTGGAACAAAAACGCTGCCGTATTCAGGGAATGACCTGCGCGGCCTGTGTCCGCCGGATTGAGACGGCTCTGTCACGGCTTGAAGGTGTGACCGAAGTATCCGTCAACCTCGCGGCCGAAGAGGCGCGTATCACCTATGTTCCGGGTATGGTCTCTTTCGCGGATTTCAGGAAAGCCGTTGAGCAGGCAGGTGATTACCGTCTGATCGAGATCGAGGAAGGAGAACCCCGGGACACACTCGAACAGGAAAGGCAAAAACGCGACCGTTCACTCAGAATTAAAGTGCTGTTCGGGGTTTTGATGTCGATTTTGATCATGACCGGTTCCATGTCTCACATGATCCCCGGACTGCGGAATCTGCCCTCCATGTGGACACATCCCGTGCTCCTTGTTCTGACGCTTCCTGTCATGATCTGGGCCGGCGGAGAGTTTTTCCGCGGCGCCTGGACGGCTCTTCGACACAGAACCGCGGACATGAACACACTCGTGGCCGTTGGAACCGGATCGGCTTTCATCTACTCCGCCGCGGTCACACTGTTTCCGCATTGGCTCGGCGGCCTGGGGATGCACGCCCATGTCTATTTCGACACCGCGGTGATGATCATCACCCTGATTCTATTGGGACGGCTGCTCGAAAACCGGGCCAAAGGCAAGACTTCAGAAGCCATCCGCCGTCTCATGGATTTGAGGCCGGAAGCGGCCCACGTCCTGAAAAACGGCGGTTTTTTCGATATTCCCCTGGCTGAAGTCGAGCAGGGAGACACGCTTCTGATCAAGCCCGGCGAGAAAATACCCGTGGACGGAACCGTTCTGGAGGGACATTCCCATGTGGATGAATCCATGATTACCGGTGAATCCTTTCCCGTGGAAAAGTCCCCCGGCGATCCCGTTGTGGGAGCCACCATGAATCAAACCGGATCTTTGACCATGAAGGCCCTGCGCGTGGGACAGGACACGGTTATTTCAAGAATCATACAGATGGTTCGGGAAGCCCAGGGTTCGAAAGCGCCCATACAGCGACTCGCCGATCGGATCGCCTCGATTTTTGTTCCGGTCGTGGTGGTCATCGCTGTGTTGACCTTTGCCGTGTGGATGCTTTTCGGGCCCCCGCCGCCCTGGACGAGGGCGTTTCTGAGTTTCATCTCGGTTCTGATCATCGCCTGCCCCTGCGCGCTGGGACTGGCCACACCCACGGCGATTATGGTGGGCACCGGTGTGGGCGCACGTCACGGCATTTTCATCAAGGGCGGAGAGATTCTGGAACGCGCGCAAAAAATCACAGCCGCTGTTTTCGATAAGACCGGAACCCTGACCCGTGGAACCCCGGAAGTCACGGACATTCTTCCTGAACCGGAGTGGGAATCGTCCCGACTGCTGGCCCTTGCGGCCGCCCTGGAGAGCGCGTCTGAACATCCGCTGGCTTCTGCCGTGGTGCGTGCGGCTCAGGACCGGGGTATTGCGCTCGGACGCGTCACACGCTTCAAAGCTCTTCCAGGGCTGGGCCTGAAGGGAGAGACCGAAGGTCTCAGAATCCATATCGGCCGGGCCGGTGAAAACAAAAACTCAGGGACAGACAAGTCGCGAATCATAGAGAAGCTGCGGCAGCAGGGAAAATCCGTAATCGCCGTGAGCGTGAACGGCAAGTTTGCCGGTGTGATCGCGGTGGCGGATGAACTGAAAAACGCATCGCGGGAAACCGTTCTCGCCCTGAAAAAAATGGGAATCAGAGTGATGATGATCACCGGCGATCACGAGAAGACCGCGCTTTCCATCGCCCGCAGGGCCGGAATCGATGACGTCATCGCCGGAGTCATGCCCGCCGACAAAGCCGGAAAAATCAAAGAGCTTCAATCGCGTGGAGAGATCGTGGCCATGATCGGCGACGGCATCAATGACGCGCCGGCTCTGGCCGTTTCCGACATCGGCATCGCGCTGGGTTCGGGTACGGACGTGGCCATGGAATCCGCGGACATCACCCTGATGGGGGATGATATAAACGGAGTTCTTCGCGCCATCGACCTGTCGCGACGCACCATGAAGACCATCAGGCAAAATCTGTTCTGGGCATTTTTTTACAATGTGGTGGGAATACCCGTTGCCGCGGGTGTTCTTTATCCCTTCTTCGGCATTCTGCTGAAACCCGTTTTCGCCGCGGCGGCCATGTCTTTCAGCTCGGTTTCGGTGGTTACCAACTCGCTCCGCCTGCGACGCTGGCATCCTTCAGACCGGTCTTTTCAGGAAACCGCATCCCTTCGACCGGAAAACGCCCTGTAAGCCCGAGTATCCATAATCCTTCTCAAACGGTGCATGACTGTCCGGACATCATCAAAAGAGATGTACAGAGCCGACGGCGCCAGCCGGATAATCGAAGGCGGCCGGAAATCGGGAATCACACCCCGCGATTTCAACGCCTGACAGATCTTCCAGGCCTGTTTATGCTCGAGCGCAACATGTCCTCCCCGTTTCAAAGGCTCCCGCGGCGTGACAATCCTCATATCGTGCGACGTACCGATCCATGCATCAAACAGTTCCATAAGATAACCGGTCAATGCCAGGGATTTATGTCGTATATTCCGGATTCCCGCTTCTGCGAGAATTTGAAGTGACCCTTCCAGAGGCGAGGCGGAAAACACGCCCGGTGTGGAGATCTGCCATCCGGCCGCACCTCTCTGCGGCTCGAAACGGGGAAGCATGTCAAACTGCCGGTTCTTGACATACCCCCACCAGCCGGTCATTAAAGGTACGCGTTCGAAATTCTTTCGGTGCACGAACAGAAACGCGATGCTTCCGGGACCGCCGTTCATATATTTATAACTGCACCACATCGCGAAATCCACACCCCAGTCGTGCAGCCGGTGATCAACGATTCCCGCCGAATGCGAACAGTCGAAACCGATGAGAATCTTCCTGTCATGGGCCGCTTTGGCAAGGCGTTTCATATCCAGCAATTGACCGCTCCTGTAGAGCACCGACGGAAGCAGGGCCACGGCCACTTCTTCATTCATATTGCGAATAATCTCTTCTTCCGCAAGCAGGACGCCGTCCGCGGGTTGTACCCGGATCAGATCGGTCTCCGGATCACTCCCGTGAAGCCTGATCTGACCCGCCGCCGCATACAGATCCGTTGGAAAGTTCAGCGCGTCGACCAATAATTTACGCCTGTTTCCCTCAGGGCGGTAAAAACCGGATAACAGGGCGTGGATGTTCACGGTTGTGCTGCCCGCGGCGACCAGCTCATCCGGACAGGCCCCGACAAGCGGTGCAGCCAGCCTGCCCAGATTTTCTCCCAGAGTGAACCATGGAGGATCGGCGTTCAGCCATCCGCCGATGCCTTGCCTCTTCCAGGCAGTCCAGTGTTTCATCAGAGTTTTTTTCGCATCGCGCGAGCACAGCCCCAGGGAATTGCCGTCCATATAGATGGCCCTGCCCGGCCTGTAAAACCGCCGGCGGTATTTTCGCAACGGATCCTTTTTGTCGCGACTTCGCGCGAAGGATCTGCTGATAGAGCTCTGTTTCATGTGCCCTGTTCCAGAATACCGTGGAAAACCAGTCTGACATCCCCTTCGAGCCACACATCCCGCCAGTCGGGATCGAAATGGACCTTCAGCATTCCGCCCGCTGTTTCGATTTCAATTGGAGAACCGGCCTTTGCCTTTTGATGAAAATGGGCCATAAAGGCCGCTGCCACGGCTCCTGTGCCGCACGACAGGGTCTCCGCTTCGACACCTCGTTCAAACGTGCGCACACGAAGGCGCGAAAAAGACAGCGGTTCGATGAAATCGACGTTGACCCCTTCGGGAAACCGTTCGTGCCCGCGGAAATAATCGCCCCACCGTTGAACATCCAAATTTTCCACATCGGCAATAATACCGTAATGGGGGACTCCCGCCATCACCCACCCCCATTCACGAAATTGACCTTCCGGGGTCAATCCCGGAGCTTTTTCGACCCAGCAGGGCCGGGGCATTCGCAGCCTGACCCGGTTTTTACTCACCTGAACCTTGTGCACGGAATCGCGGCTTTCCAGGAAAAATTCAGAGAAGTCTCCCCCCCATCGCTCATGGACAATGGCCCAGGCCAGACAGCGCGCACCGTTTCCGCACAGAGCGGCTTCATGGCCGTCCGCATTAAAATACCGCATGCCAAACGGATGTTTCTTCCCTCGCACCAGAAGCACGATCCCGTCCGCCCCGATTCCCTTTTTCCTGCGGCATAAAGAGGCCAGCATTCCGGGATTCTCGGGATTCAGAATTCCCGCCCGGTTGTCGATGACAATAAAATCGTTCCCGGTGCCTTCCATTTTGAGAAAGGGTATCCGCTTATTCGAATTCATGACGGCGCATCCGTGACTCACGCTGCATGATTTCAAGCAGCTGTGCTTCCATATCGGTGCCCGGCGAACCCACGATTCTGCCCAATTCCAGCCCTTTGTACAGATACAGAATGGCCGGTATGGATCGAATCCGGTGAAAATCCGTCAGCCCGATTTCATCTTTTCCGTATTTATCCAGCGCAATGAACTGAAGATGTGTCTGATCAAAACCGGTTTTCTCGACGATTTTCAGCAGTCGTGGCACGACCGATCCAGACAAAGCTTCAGACGCGTTAAAAAAAATCAACAAATCGCCGGAAGGTTTTAGATTCCGCAGCGAATCCAGGATGAGTGAATCGGGGGTCCAGGCTTCTTTAAGGCGCCGGTACTCAGGAATAGCGTTCAGAAGTTCATCCATTCCGATATGCCCGGTGATAACCGGTGCCGAAGTATTCGGTTTTCTGTCGTCTTCCGTACCAACGGTATTCCGAACCGTTTTCCACACGATCTTTTGTCCGGCCTGCAGATACACCCAGGCTTCGCCGGGCATTGAGAGCCGGTTCGTTTCAACCGTAAGGCTGTCGATAAATATTTGAATCCGTTCTGGTGATTCCAGCCCCAGAGATATGGCCTGTAAATCATGCCAGACTCGGCTGCTGTCCTGCGGTAAAAAGAATCGGACGGTTTCAGACCCCTGATCCACGCTGACCCAGGTGTCTTTGATTCCATAAACAGTGAGTGTAAAGGGGTTCATGCCGAGCGAATCGGCGGCATACGCCCCAAATCGGTCAGATTGATCCGTACCCGGAAGACCGGGATCAATAAAATAGCGTCCGCCCCAGAAAACATAGATCAGTACAATACTCAGAATACCAACCAGCAGGGCACCACCGATGACATAAAACCGACGGAAACCAATACTGGGCAGAATCGAAGACGAATGCGAACAAGATGAAACCGGAGCATCTTTCTCCCCGGAACACAGTTCATAATCCCTCAGGATTGAATCGGAATCAAGCCCCGTTTCCCGGGCCATGGCCTTAATAAAGGCCCTGTAGATGGGAATCGGAAGGCCCGGATTCACGCCGTTTTCGATCTCTCTCAATACATGCAGATCGATCTTGGTCCGTTCGTTGAGATCTTTGAGGGTCAAATGCCGGTGTTCCCTTGCCTCGCGAAGCTGTTTGCCCGGTTCCTTCATCAGCGATGCGGTCCTACTCTTTTTTCCAGGAGGCTTTCACCCCAAAGCTCACGCAGAGCCGTATAAAATTTCGTTAACGGAAAGCCGACCACATTGTAATAGCATCCCGCGACCTTTCGTACAAACACTCCACCCCAATCCTGAATGCCGTACGCACCGGCCTTGTCCATGGGCAGGCCCGAATCGACGTACGCGCGGATCTCCCAATCGGACAATGAACGGAATACAACCCGTGTCTCTTCCGAATCGGTGATCAAACGATCAGGCGCAGCCAAACAAAAGCCGGTTACCACGCGATGAGTCCGGCCCGAAAGGCTCTTCAGCATATCGACCGCCTCATTCCTGCCGGCGGGTTTTCCCAGAATCCGATCTTTCAGTACAACCAGAGTATCCGCTCCAATCACCAGCGCGTCCGGCTCTTGACGGGCCACGGATTCCGCTTTCTCCCGGGCCAGACGGCAAGCCGTTTTTCGCGCATCCCTGCCCGTAATCCCGTTCTCGATCTCTTCCGGAATCCTGACCGTGAAACGCAAGCCCACCTGACGCAGAATGGCGGCCCGTCTGGGCGACTGCGAAGCCAGTATGATTTTAATTTCAGGATCCATCGTTTTTCTTTTCGGTTTCCACAATAAAGGTTACCGGCCCCTCATTGACGAGTTCTATCTGCATACGCGTCCCGAATACACCGGTCTCAATCGTCAGGCCGGTATCTCTGAGCGCCTGTACAAAATTTTCATACAGGGGTTCGGCCTCCTTCGGGGAAGCGGCCCGACTCAGACCGGGACGGCGTCCCTTTCGGCAGTCTCCCAGAAGCGTAAATTGAGAAACAACCAAAACGCTTCCCCCTTCGTCCAGGACGGAACGGTGAAATCTGCCTTCATGTTCGAAAACACGCAGATGCGCACATTTTTCGGCCAGCCAGCAGGCGTCTTTCATGGAATCGCCTCGCTCCACACCCAGAAGAATGACCAGACCCTTTGCGATCGATCCATGGGGATGCGAATCAATCGAAACGCATCCCCGAGTGACCCGCTGAATCACGGCAATCATGTCAACTCCCCAGATAAACGGCCAGAAGTCCGATGAGCATATCCACTTTCATGAGAACAGCCCATCGGGCCAGGTTCCGCCTGGAAGGGTTCTTCCAAAGAGAGAGCAAGAGAACAACGATGAACCCGTTGACTCCGGGAACCACCACCCACACATAGGGCCGGCTGAATATTCCGGTCCACGCTGGAACCCAGGTAAAGAGAATCAGGCAGCCGAGTATGACCGTAATCCACACCAGGGACACGCGGACACCCCGTTGAATGGGCAGCGTTCGAATGCCCGATTCCCGGTCTCCCTTCATATCTTCCATGTCTTTCACGATCTCCCGGGCCCAGTGAAACAGAAATGCGAACACAGCAACAATCAGGGGCCTCTCCCAGCGCCCCACGGCCAGTCCTCCGTAAAGAAACGCGGTTCCCGTTACCAGGGCCACGGTCAGATTTCCCCAGATCGCGGTTCTTTTCAGCAGCCGGCTGTAATAATAAAGAAGAACCGCCGAGACCGAAGCGACAAACAGGGCGGCTGTATTGATGAAAACCGCCAGCAACACACCCAGAACCATGGCCGAAGCCGCAAACAGGGATGCCTGCTTTCCGGAAAGCCTGCCCGACGGCAGAGGTCGATGCGGTTTGTTCCGCCGGTCGATCTCCACATCAAACACGTCATTGATTGCATTGGCTCCTGCCGTGATGAGTGTACCCGACAGGGCTGCCATGAGCAATGGACGCATTGTATGCACGGTTCCTGTTATGAATCCGCCGATAAAGACAGAGAGAAACGCGATAGCGCAGTTCACGGGTCGAGAAAGCTGAATATAGTATTTTAACCGGATCATTTTTTTAAATTAATGGAAAAACAGGAAAAATGCAATACGCATCATTGACATTGATAAAAATAATCGCTATTCTATGTCAAAAATGTCCGATGCAGCGGCTTTAAACTCTTTCCAGACACTCTGCAATGCCTTCAAACAGGATTCGAAACCATGCCCACTCTCATCGATATAGTCAGCCAGTGTCTTCTCCTGGAAAGGCTCGCCGCGGGTCTTTACCGCCGCCTTCCCGATCTGTGCGAGGAGAGATCGCTTCATCCCTTCTGGGAATCCATGGCCCGCCAGGAAAGAGAACATGTTCGTTACTGGGAAGGCCTTCTGGAACTTTGTGAAAAGGAGCGCATTCCCCAAATATTCGACGAACCCGAATCCGTTCTCGATGAACTTAAAAAGGTCGAAAAACAGGTCCAGGCCGCGCTGAAAAACGTCGAACCTCTTACCGCGTCTGCGTCGTTTCTGCTGGCCTACCGGATCGAATTCTTCCTGATGCATCCGGCTTTCGAAGCACTTTTTCATCTCATGCGGAAACAGACCAAAGACCGTTCTCCGGAAGACACCTACGAACAGCATATTCAGGGACTGCTGCATGCTCTGGAAAAGATGGGCCCTGTCAGTGCGGAGTTCAGACTGATCGGTGACATGATGAACCGGCTGTGGAACGTCAACCGTCTCATGGCTTCTCAGCTCAGCGACATTCGGAATCTTCGAGGTCTTATTCCCATCTGCATGCACTGCAAAAACGTGAGAAACGATGAAGGGTACTGGGGTAAAGTTGAAAATTATGTGGAATCCCGTTCCAGGGCCCAGTTTTCACACGGCATATGCCCGGAATGCATGCGGAAATATTATTCGGAATACATGGATGATGAATCCTGAACCGGTTGTGAAACGTCTCAGAACCGGTTTGTAAGCCGGACATGCACTTTGCCTTCCAGAATTCCATCGCCTTGTCCCAGGCCGTAATCGACGCCCAGAACGCCGATTCTTGTACCCAGCCGAATGCCGAATCCGGCGCCCCAGACAGCGCGGCGTATCCAGTCTTCTTCACGCCTCTGAAAATACCCGCCGTCCAGAAACAGGAAGAAACGGCTTTGACGCGCCGTCAGAAACCGGTATTCCAGATTCAGCCAGCTTACCAGTGTTCCCCGGAACTCCTCCTCCCGGTACCCCCGAACGGAACGGGTTCCTCCAAACCGGATTTGATCGCTGATACCCGGGTACCGGCCCGCGCTTATCTCTTCACCGTGCAGTCCGGCATAAATGACCTGTCCCCTAAAAGCCGGAAACACGGCTTTGACATCAATCACCACATGCCGGACCTGCCCGGATTGACTCTCATTTTCCGGGCCGCCCGGTTTTCGCCGGCCCCATGTCCACAACGTATGGTATTCGACTCCGCCTGAAGGGTTGTACGGATCATCCAGCGTGTTGTAATTCAGGCCGGCATGAAGCCGCCACTCGCGCAACTCTTCGAGGCCATAGTAAATCCTTCCTGTTGAATCGGGAAGCACGGATTTCTTCCCCCCTCCCAGCCGAATGGACAAAGCCGGCCAGGGCATGGCCTTGATGTGGACATTCCATTCACGCTCAAGATAAGTGCTGTCACGAATATCCTGCTGAAATTCTCCTCCGGCAAAAAGCGGAAGGCCCAGCATCCAGGGTTCTTCATATCCGAAGCGCATGGATTGAGACAGTTCGTCTTTTTTCTCCCAGAATGCCTCTAAAAAGCGTCCGGTTCCAAGAAGATTCTTCATCTGAATATGCAAAGTGCCTGTGATGACGCCCTTTGCCTGTTCGTCTTTCGCAGGCTGATAACCCAGAACCCCGTCTGCCGTATTGCTGTTTCCTTCCTCGACTATCAGAATCACATGGGCTTCGTTTTTATGAAAGAGCACTTCCGGTTCCCTGACCTCCTGAAAAATCCCCAGCCGCTGCACACGCTGCCTTACTCCGCGGATCACGTCTCCGCTGTATGGAACCCCTATTTTCAGCCTCGATTCCCTGATAACCACTGCCGAACGGGTCAGTTTGTTTCCCTTTACGCGGACGGAGGCGAGATGAACTATTGGACCGGTCTCGATATGGAGGGTCATGCCGAGCAAACCCTCCTTCTCCTCTATTGCCAGAGGTGAAAGGGTGATCTTCGCCAGAGGATAACCGGAATTTTCCAGACGGTTCAACAGCGATTCAAAGTATCGATTCATTCGGCCGGAAGACACCGCTTCGCCTGAACGCAAATCTTCCCGGGTTCTCAGCCATGCCGGAGCCGGCCCTCCGTTGACTATCTGCCGGACCGTTCCGAACCGATACACCGGACCTTCATCGATCCAGATCTGCAGCGGTTCCCCGTCGCTCTCAGGCACGCAGACGGAGTCAACGCGCATAGAGAAAAATCCCCGTGCATGATACCAGGCGGTCAGTTTTTCGATTCGCGCATCAATCCCGGGTTGAAACATTTCTTCCCCGGACGCGGAAAGAATCTCCATAACAGGATTCCGGCGCGAAGCGGAAACGCCGTTTACCCGGACTGAAACCCGAAGTTCGGACGCGTTCTGGCCGGCTGCCGGTGTCCGCGCGAACGTTATAACAATAAGTGCTGCAAAAACAGAGTATTTCAGGCTAGAAAAATGCACGGATCTCCACCTGACCCGATTGAAAGGTCCTTTGTCTCCAGGGTTCCCGGCGTCCGCGGTAGTTCAGAGAAGCAATGACGTGACCCGAAATCCGGTAGCTCATCAATACGGTCCATCGCCAGGTTTTACCCGGCTGATCGCCGCTGAACATTTCATAGGGAAGTGAACGTCCATACGGTTCGGACTTGATCATGCCCCATTCCCATTCGGCCCGGCACTGCCCCCTGCCCATGAACGAGGCGGTAACCCGGGGGGCGAAAAACAGGGCCGTGGCATCAGTAACAGGATCCGGCGTCTCATCACGCGCGCCCTGAACCCGGGTCTGAAGGGCCAGTTCCAGATTCTGACGGAGACGGTACGACCCCTCCATTTTCCATTCATGCGATTGAATATTCCGATCACTCAGTGTTCCGGAGACATAATTCTTCTCATCCGCCCGGAAAGTGTATTCCATCAGCACTCCGGTCTGCCGTGATAAACTTGTTTTTAACCGCAGCCCGGTCTCTTTCGACCGGCGCATCAGCCCTTCTCCGGTCATCTGATAATTCTCGGAATCGTCTCTTTTCCAGCGAAAGCGCACGGAAAGTCTGGATCTGGGGGGACTGTACTCGACATCGTGAATCCATGAGATACGGCCCAGAACCGTGGTGCTGTCCTTCCCCCATTCGGGGTTAAAAAGGGATTGATTGACGGCCAGGAAATCTTCGGTTCGATCCTGTCTTTCGAGCCGAATCAGGGTTCTTGTCTTGATCTGCTTAAGTATTCCGGTGAGACGCGTCCGATCCGAAAAAATCGGATCACCCCAAAACCGAAACTCACCTCCCAGCTGGCAATCGTTGACCGGAGTAAATTCGCCGGTCTGAAGCGTTCTGAATATGACGTCTCCATCCTCGTCGGGCACATATTCCTGAAGATCCTCATCATACCGGTAATTGCCCAGACCGGGACCGACCCGAATGGTGTCACGTACCAATCCGCTCATTTGCGTGGATGAAAAACGGTAGTTCAGACTGGCTTCGACGAACCGTCTGGAAGGAGCGTACCTGAGCACCCAGTCGGCCAGACTGGTTGTCTGATCATTCAAATCCGGATTCGAATATTCACGGCGGCGCCGGGTGAAAGTCAGGCTCGATGTCAGCGGACCGCCCTGAAAGGAAAGATCGAGACGGTCGGTTCGCGCCGAAGAGGCCGGCCGCAGTCCGCCCCCCTGATAACGCCGGTCATCCCTGATTTGACGGCTTATTTTAGTTTGAAAGGGCCCCCTCTCATACTGAACGCCGCCGGTCCACTCATCGTAATTGAAACCTCTGTCTCCACCGTCCAGCCTTCGGTCTTCACCCTGATACAGAATCAGGGGTGTCCATCGACCGATGCGAACCTCGGCTCTGCCTCGGTGCCGGATCCATTCCGTGTTTCCGGTATCCGCCTTGGTCTGAATGCGCTCTATCCTGTATTGAGCAAGGGGCCATTTGGCCTTTTGCACGCGCGTCTCAAACGCCATACGGCGTGCTTCCAGCGTATTCTGCTTGCTCAACCGGCCCAATTCACCCGAAAGCTCAATCTGTTCGGCCGGAATATACAGGGCATGAAATTCGTTAACGGTTTCGCCCCAGAAGTCACCTTCCCGTATACCCCATTTGCGTCCATGTTCCACTTCCGCGACTCGTCCAAGCGCCCGGTAATGATCTCCGATATGTCGGAAATCAGCCCCCAGCGTCAGATGCCCCAAAGCGGTTTCTCCCCATCTGAGGGGCTGTTCGTTGAGCGATATTTTTCCGTTGTACGCGATATCCGTATTGTCATGGTCATCGAGTCTTGAAAACATATTTTGATCTTTATCGCTGACCCCCAGCTCCGTTTCCACCTGGAGACGGCCCAGATTAAGGGACACGGCGGTGAGTGCGGCCTGATGCCTTTCCGGAAGCGGAAGATAAATAACCGGAAGATAATCTCCCCCTTCTCCGACATATTCGAAATAGCCATATCCCTTGAAACGGTAGGTACCCTTGCCCGCGCCGGCATAGGAGAACTGCACACGGTACTCTCCGCTGTCCTGACCGGTGTACCGGTAAAACACGATATCAGCGGAATCCACACGCGTGTAATTTCCCTTTCCGGGCCCCATATACCTGATTCCGGAAACAATCGCTGAATCGGGATTGTCTCCGCTTTGAGCCAGAATATTCCGGTACTCCTCCGTGAGTTCCATATTCAAAGGATTGTCCTTGTCATCCGCCTCACGGAGATAAGCCGTGCGAATTCTCAGTCTGTCGTTCAGAAGTTTCAGCTCTGATGAAGCGGTGAAGATTTCCTTCTGGTACATCTGGTCTGAGTATTCAAAGTCCACGGTGATCCGTGAATCCGCCGTGATCAGCCTGTGCCGGGTAAAGGTCAGCTGGCCGTTTCCGTATTCGATGATGTAATCGTTGTCCTCTCCCCTGCGCATGATTTCACCGTCCACCCAGACCTTTTCCGTGCCGGCCAGGACAATGATCTCCCTCTGGCCGAGACTGCCGGTCAGCTGATAGGGGCCCTGATTGGCTTCCTGACCCATGAATTGGCTGGAGTTGAACTGCCCCTTGCTCACAGCCGCGGACACTGTGACTTCACCCGCTGGAATTCTTAACGTGCCCACTGCGCCTTCCAGTTTTCGAGTATAAGAACCCAGTGCGAAAGGCTGCATATCCAGTACCAGATCACCCATGGTTGATTGGAACCATGGCGTGCTGATATTGACGAAAATCTTGTCGATCTCCTGAAGAGTCTGCGTGTTTCCTTCAGGCTGTATGGGCGTGTTCTGATCGGTCAGCGACGCGGTGACCTCCACCTGCGGCGCGATGAATCCGGAAACCTGCATGCGGAGTCCGGACTGCAGCCGCATTCCGTCACTTCCCACGGTCAGGCCGCGAAAGATCGAACCGCTTTTATCCAGCTGATCGGCAAACGCGGCAGACACAGGCGGATCGCGAACCGGCCTCCGTGTGCCGGGACTTTCGGCGGGTATGTCTGAGGAATCGACGGTCACCCACCGTCTGTATGTGGAGCGCAAATCTATTTTGAGTGGGAAAAAATACAGAATGTATGTTCCCGAATCGGGCGCTGTTTGAAATAGAAGACGAAAGGGATCTTCCGCCATGACATAGCTAAATGGAGACAGTTCCGAAGAATCCGAGTCGAATACACGGACAATGCCCGGAAAAGACCAGGATTCCGGCAGGATCCATACGGTATCCTGTCCGGCACTGGTCATAAAATGATGCCGCCAGTGCCTTAATTCTTGAGAATTTCCGGCAAACGGGCCGGAATACGGCGCCCCATACAGAACCAAAGCCAAAGTCATTCCGGCCAGGCTCACCGTATGGGTCTTTCCTTTGGCACGGACCATTGATAAATATCAATGGCGCAGCGGCGGCGGTCCAGAACATAGATCCGGTCTCTCCAGCAAATCACATCCACCGCCTCCTCCAGAACAGCCCCGATCGACTGCCCGAAGGTTTCGATATGGTTTCCAAAGACATCGAAAATATGAACTCCGCTTGCCTCGTCCGCGGCAAGAAGCCAGGTGTCGGCGAATCCGGCCAGCCCGCGCGGCCGGACCAGAGTGCCCGCTCGAATCGTGCGGTAATAATTGCCGTGGGTGTCAAAGACCACGATTCTTGGTGGATCCAGATCGGTGACGTACACACGGTCCTGCCATACGGTCAGCCCCTGGGGATTCATGAGACGTCCCTGTCCGGCGTCGAAGCCTCCGAAACTCAGCCTGGGATTGCCGAGCACATCCAGCTTTAGAATCCGCCGGTTTTCACTGTCCAGGCAAAAAAGCTCTCCGGATCTTGAGAGAAACACGTCCCTGGGGAATTCAAACTGCAGATGGACCGGCCAGGAATTCGAACTGGAGAACGTCGAAATGAAATTGAGATCTTTGTCATAACGGACCAGCCGGTGATTGTGCTGATCGGCCACCAGCACATCCAGCCCGTTGGCAGCCGTCAGACCGGCCGGTCGGTTCAACTGATAATTCCCCCATCCGAAGCCGCCGATGCTGCCGGCGTATTCGCCGTCGCTGTGAATCCTCTGTATGCGGTGATTGCCGGTGTCGGAAACGTACAGGTCTCCGTTCGGAGCAGCGGACAGGGCTTCGGGATCGAGAAATTCCAGGACGCCGGATCCTTTTGCCCCCCAGGTCGCCACATAACGGCACAAGGAGCCTGAATCTTTCGCTGCGCATTCCCGCGGAATCAGCATCGGCGCAGCCCATAAAAAGCAGCACACGGTCAACCGGTATCTCTTCATGATCGGACTCCTGTTTCAGAATCTTCTTTATCCGATAAAGTAGCGCATGCAGGGGACATTGTCAATAAGGAAATGTATGTTCAAGGATGCGGCAAGATCGATATTCGTCCGGTTGAACGGCAGTTCATGGAATGACAGGGACATGCAGTCTCTGATAAATGGTCGTTTTAAATCAGCGGCTTGAAAATGTTTATTCCCAAATTGACCGCACATCCGTCATGGGCAGACTGATCGGGAAACCGATACATCTCTTTGATGCTGCGCTGCCGTTATTTCTGCTCCTGGTTCAGCCTCCCCAGGGGCATGATACCCAACGGATTTTCTGAATCGGGCAGCTTCAACAAATCTTTGACGCGGTCGTCATAAAAAGCCCCGATGAACACGGTTCCAAGCTCAAGCGATACCGCCTGCAAATACACATTCTGCGCCGCATGCCCGACTTCCATATGGACATATTGAACTCCCCGACTTCCATATTTGGCGGTCGTGCGT
Organism: bacterium; assembly: GCA_011388275.1. Taxonomy (GTDB): domain Bacteria; phylum Zhuqueibacterota; class QNDG01; order QNDG01; family DSAB01; genus DSAB01. Next base: position 21,056 of record DSAB01000019.1, read on the forward strand.
TCATACACGGCTGTCAAGACAAGGACAGCCGCGCCGTCCCGTATCGAACTCTGCCCGAGTGCGGCCGAAGACAGCTTGGAACGGAGATCGCCTTTGGCAACGGGAGCAAGTGTATGCGCATGAGGCCGATACCTGTACACTCCCGCCGGAAGGTCGATCACATGACCGGCAACAAGATACACCTCAAGCGGAAAGAGCGCACCCGCGGATGGCGCCGCTCTGTACCCGTGCCGGCTCGTGATTCCCTGGGCAGCCCAGAGAAGCTGCGATAATTCCGCGAGGGTCACCGGCACGCTCGAGTACTCTCTTAAAGAACGTCTCTGTTGTAAGGCCGCTTCAACTGAAATACGGCTGGAATGACTCGGTGACGGCAGGGTGATATCCTTCGCAAGCCCGTTATTCTGAACCATTGCCATACCTCCAACGAGGATCCCCGACACAAGCCCAAGACGACTGACTCGTATTGCCACTTTCCATGAATACATCTTGTTCTCCTCATTGTGTAAATTATTGATGATTTCGACATGAAAATCTTTATAATATTTCATCTTCCGAGGTCCGGTGAAGCCGATGGCCGGTGCTCTGTATGGATCCGACAATCAGTAACAGCAAAATGCCGCACCTTGCGGAACCTATTTTCTCCAGAAATCCGGCAGAAAAATAACCAGCACGGTAAACAGCTCCAGTCTGCCCAGAAGCATAAGCAGTATCAGAACCATTTTTCCAGTATTCGGAATGGCGGCGTAGTTTTCAACGGCACCAACGGCATTGAGTCCGGGTCCGATATTCCCAAGACAGGCTATTGTACTGGACACGGCAGTGCCGAGATCGGGCGTGAAAAATGTCATAACCAGTGAACCGGCGGCAAGCAGATCTATTTTTCCGATATTGCTTGCTGCCAGCAGCTCGGGATCCGCGCCGTTGCCCTTGATCGTCATCACATCAAAATTGGCGGCCAGTTCATGAATAGCCTGTGTGTTTGGATCGATGACCACTACGTCCTGTCCCATTTCGCAAAGCCTGGCGGTCAGATATTTTCCGGTAATTCCGGCGCCGACAATAAGAACTCTCATCTATTTTCCATATTGTTAGCTCGCAGGGATCATGCCTATTCGAAGAGTGGAAGCGTGAAGCGTACTTTGGTCCGCAACAGGAGGATAAATAACGATCTCTCAGTCAAGAGAAACGGGGTGAAAAAAGAGCATCAATCCTCGAGAATCTCGCGGGTCTTGGCCTTGACGCTCTCTTCGATCTTTTCGATGAACTTGTCGGTCAGCTCCTGTGTATCGATACCGCCGTTGTACTCTTCGTCTTCGGAGATTTCAGAGTCTTTCTGGGCTTTCTTAAGCTGATCGAGAACATCCCTGCGAATATTCCGAATGGCGATCTTCCCGTCCTCACCCACCTGTTGGGCCACTTTGGCCAGATTCTTTCTTCTTTCTTCTGTTAAAGAAGGGATCGGCAGTCGGATCACGGTGCCATCGTTGTTCGGCGTGACACCGATATCGGCCTTTAAAATCGCCTTTTCGATCTCGCCGACCATGGAACGGTCCCAGGGCTGGATGATAATAAGACGCGGCTCCGGTATGCCCAGGTTGGCCGCCTGCTTCAGGGGGACGAGGCTTCCGTAATAATTGACCTTGACGGAATCCAGCATGGAAAGATTGGCCCTTCCGGTGCGAATCTTTCCCAGTTCGATCTGAGTCGCTTGCAGGGTTTTTTCCATTCTCTCTTTGGCGTCTTTGATTAACTCATTGACCATGATTGTCTCCCTGGACGATGGTCCCTACCTGTTTTCCCATAATAATTGACTTCAAGTTGCCGGGCACCAGCAATTTAAAAACAATGATCGGAATTCCGTTCTCCCGGCACAAGGTGATTGCTGTGGCATCCATCACCTTCAGTTCTTTTTCCAGAACTTCCCCGTAGGAAATTCGATCGTAACGCCGTGCGTCCGCTGACAGATTTGGATCATTGTCATAGACTCCATCCACTTTGGTCCCTTTCAGAATGACATCCGCGCCGATCTCAATGGCTCTCAGAGCGGCCGCCGTATCGGTGGTAAAATAGGGGTTTCCGGTTCCGGCGGCGAAGATCACGATTCTGTCCTTCTCGAGATGCGCGATGGCCCGGTTGCGAATGTAAGGCTCCGCCATCTCTTCCATTCGAATGGCGGAAAGCACTCGGGTCTGCATGTCGGACCGCTGCAGGAAATCCTGCAATGCCAGGGCGTTGATCGTGGTCGCGAGCATTCCCATGTGATCGGCTGTCACTCGATCCATGCCTCGCATACTGGCAGACAGACCGCGAAAAATGTTTCCGCCGCCGACTACAATGCCGATCTGAACACCCAGTTCCCGAACACTTTGTATCTCCCAGGCTATTTTCTTAACGACATCGGGATCGATTTCAAGATTGGAATTGGCACGAAGCGCTTCCCCGCTCAGTTTAAGCAGAATACGATGGTAGGATATGCCTGCTCTTCGATTCACAACAGCTTGCCCTTTAGATCTTGAGACGTGAAGGGAATCCTAAATCATTGTTCTCCAAGCTGAAAACGAACAAACCGGCTGACGGTCATGGCTTCACCGAGTTTTCCGGACATCTCCAGCAAATACTCTTTCATGGTTTTATTGGTGTCTTTCACAAACGCCTGTTCCATCAAAACCACTTCCTGAAAATATTTCTCGATCTTGCCCTGGATAATTTTCTCAACAACCTGCTCGGGTTTATTCTGATCTTTCATCTGTTCCCGATAGATCTCTTTCTCTTTTTCGATGGTCTTCGCCGTAATATCATCACGGTTAACGGCAAGGGGGTTGGCGGCCGCGATTTGCATGGCGATGTCACGCGCCAGATTCTGGAAATCCTCCGTTTTTGCCACAAAATCGGTTTCACAGTTCAATTCAAGCAGTACACCCAGACGGCTGCCCGGATGGATATAGGCCGTGATAGTGCCTTCTTTGGTCTCGCGGCCTTCCCGTTTTTGAGCGGAAGCCATTCCCTTTTTCCTCAGAAATTCGACGGCTTTCTCAACATCACCCCTGGTCTCAATCAGGGCCTTCTTGCAATCCATCATGCCGACACCGGTCATATCACGCAGCTTCTTGACATCGGAAGCAGATACACTCATCGTTTACTCCTCGGGTTCATTCTCTTCGGTGTTTATTTTTTGAGATTCTTCAGGCATCTCCGTACCTTCAGCAGGCAGGTCCTTTTGTCTGCCTCTCGAATCGATAATCGCGTCCGCAACAGTATGAACGATCAGACTGATCGATTTGAACGCATCATCATTGGCCGGTATGGGATAATCGATGGGATCCGGGTCACAATTGGTATCAACCATGCCGAAAACCGGAATATTCAATTTATTGGCTTCGGCCACCGCGATTGCTTCTTTTTTCGTATCCACCACGAAAACACCTCCCGGCAGCCGGTTCATATCTTTGATGCCGCCCAGGCTCTTTTCCAGTTTTTCTTTTCGTCTTTCGATTTGCAGAATTTCCTTCTTCGTAAAACTGTCATACGTGCCGTCGACAGCCATTTTCTCGAGATTCTTCAGCGTCTTGATACTCTTCTTGATGGTGCTGAAATTGGTCAGCATGCCGCCCAGCCATCGTTCCGTGACATAGGGCATTTGACACCGTTCCGCCTCAACCCGCACAATATCACGGGCCTGCTTCTTGGTGCCCAGAAACAGTATCTTCTCACCGGATTCGATGATCTTGCTGATCGCATCGCACGCGAGAATCAGATTATTGAGTGTCTTATTGAGATCGATAATATAAATACCGCTTCGTTCCATGAAAATGAACGGTTTCATTTTCGGATTCCAGCGGCGTGTCAGATGTCCGAAATGGGCACCCGACATCAGCAGTTGCTGCAGTGTAATTTGGGGCATCCTGTCTCCATTTTTTGGGGTTCAGCAGCCATTTCCCTCTCGCTTTGAAAAAATCCGCCTGAAGGCGGACACCCTTTTGAGAAAACGGGAAATGTGATATTTTTGATCAACGTTTCGAAAACTGAAATCTCTTGCGCGCTCCGGGCTGACCGTATTTTTTCCGTTCCTTTTCTCTCGGATCCCGTGTTAGAAAACCGGCGGCACGCAGACTTTTTTTATGATCTTCATTGATTTGAACAAGCGCCCTGGAGATTCCCAGGAGTGTGGCTCCCGCCTGGCCGGTCAACCCTCCTCCACGTACGGTAATGTTTGCATCAAACCGGCCTTCCGTTTCAGTGACTACAAAAGGCTGATGAATAATCATTTCCAGAGTGGGTCTTCGGAAATATTCGAGCAGATTCTGACTGTTCACTTTGATTTGACCGGACCCCGCTTTCAGCCAGACACGGGCAACCGATTCCTTTCGGCGGCCGGTCGCGTAATACATATTCTCTTTCATGTTTTCCTCAAATAACTGGGCAGTTCTTCGGGCTGCTGAGCCTCATGCGGATGCTCAGGCCCGCAGTAAATACGGACTTTGGTGGCCATCTTTCGGCCCAGACGATTTTTCGGCAGCATCCCTTTGACCGCCTTGAAAAGAACTTTCTCCGGATTTTTCTGCATCAGGTTTTTCAGAGTCAGAGTTCGCAAACCTCCGGGGTATCCCGTATAACGAGTATATTGCTTCTGATCGTTTTTTTGTCCGGTAACACGTATTTTTTCGGCATTAATCACGACCACATGGTCACCGAGATCCAGGTGGGGTGAATATTCCGGCTTATGCTTTCCCCTGAGGATCAGTGCGATCTGACTGGCCAGACGGCCGAGAACCTGGTTATCTCCATCAATGAGATACCAGTGTTTCTGAACCGCTTCGACTTTCGGCACGATGGTTTTCACAGTGTTTCTTTCCTCCGAATGTTTGAATAAAGCCTAATAAGGTAATAAATTTCCAATTATTTGTCAAGTCGTTTGTCTTGACATTCTCGCTTTTCATGCCAGCCAGTACCCGATCAAGCGGTAAAGAAGCTTGGCTGCGGTAAAGGGACCGAAATCACCTGAATGCATGGGACAGAGTTCGACCATGTCCATGCCGATTACATCACGCTCCTGAAACACCTTTTTCAACAGCGAGGTGAGCGCCGGCCAATCCATTCCGTTGGGTTCAGGAGTGCCCACAGAGGGCATGACAGATGGATCCAGTACATCCAGGTCCAGAGTAATATATACTTTCCTGCGCAGAAGACCGACGGCTTTTTCCAGCCAGTCGTCTTGTTGGCGCATCGTATGAACGGTGAAAACAGACAGATTCTCCGATTGGATCTGTTCGGCTTCTTCGAAACACAGGCTTCGGATTCCTACGCTGACATGAGGCACGAGAGTCCGGACGCGGGCCATAACGCAGGCATGGCTGAAACCGGTCCCGCCATACGATTCTCTTAGATCGGCGTGTGCGTCCAGATGCAATACGCTGAAATTCGAATCGTGGCTGTGATGCGCCTGAACCAGTCCGACCGTCACCGAATGTTCGCCTCCCACGGTCACAAGGCGTTTGCCGTGTTTCAGCAGGGATAATGCTTGCTCCTGAACATGCCGGACGGTGGATTCAACCGAAACCGCACCGATCTTAAGAGGAGTCAGGGTGACGATTCCCCGGCGGAAAGTTTCCACGCCCAGCTCGTCATCGAAGAGTTCGACCTGGCGGGACGCTTCGAGAAGCGCCCCGGGTCCCCGGCCCGTGCCCTGCATGTAGGAAGTCGATTGTTCCATAGGCACCGGCCAGATCATGACAGATGACGAACCCCAGTCTGAATCGATCCCCAGAAAATTGTCTTCAGGACCCAGCAGATCCGGCCGTTCACCCATGTTTTCTTTCTCCGAAAAGCATGCTCTTTGACGGTTTTACTTGACGAAAATGGAAGCCGCCAAAACCGTTGTCCACAATCCGTCCTTGTGACCCACGGCTGTTTGCGTGACACTGCGCGTAGTCACGATTTGTCCGCTGATCCTCCAGATCTCCTTTTTCTCATCATAACTTTGATCCGGATCAAAGGGTACGCCCAGAATGGTAGCCAGCATGCTCGCGGCCAGATCTTCGGCATAATCGCTGGCTGTGGCCTCTCTCTGTCCAAAGCTGTGATGCTCGGATAAATATCCGTAATGGCTCTTATCCTTGGGTATTGCGATTCCCACGGATGCCGAAACCAGTCGATGCGGTTCATTGGTCGCGTTGTCGCTCATGACACAGTGAATGATGGCTCCGGCTTTCAGTTTCTGCAATCCGGTTTTTCTGGGAATAAGACGGCAGTATGGAGGAAAAATACTGGATACTCGAACCAGATTCAACTGGGCGATGCCGGCATTTCTCAACGCCATTTCAAAGCTCTGCAATTTTTCTTTGTGTTTGCCGACTCCCTTGGTCAGAAAAGCTTCACTGGGTACAACCATGATGTGTTCTCCTTATGGCTAGCCGTTCCACCAAATGCCGGTCCCGTTGACCACACCCACGGCTTTTCCGTTCAGTTTCCAGCCATTAAAAGGTGTATTTCGGGCTCGAGACAAAAACTCATTCGCGTTGACCACCCAGGGCTTTTCAGGATCCAGTACAGTAAAATTCGCTTTCAGCCCTTTTTTAAAACCGGGCAAGTCCAATCCAAGTATCCGGCGCGGATTCAAAGACATTTTTTCCACCAGCTGCCGAATATCGATTATTTTCTCCTGCACCAGCCGGGTTAGTATCACACCGAGAGCGGTCTCCAGGCCGATGATGCCGAAGGCCGCCGAATCAAATTCCGTGTCCTTGTCATCGATTGTGTGCGGCGCGTGATCCGTGGCAATCACGTCAAGCGTTCCGTCCTGAATTCCCTGAACAAGCGCTTTTCTGTCCTTTTCTGTTCTCAGAGGCGGCTTCATTTTGGCACGCGTATTGTATTCCCGTACCGCCTCTTCAGTTAAAACCAGATAATGCGGGCATGTCTCGGCAGTCACTTTGACGCCCCTCGCCTTGGCCTCACGGATGAGCCGTACGCTTCCCGCTGTGGATACATGGGCGATGTGCAGCGGACCGTCTGTATATTCGGCGACAAGCAAATCCCGTGCGACCATGACGTCTTCACTGATGGACGGAATCCCCTTCAAGCCCAAACGAGTCGATTCCGCGCCCTCATTCATGCCGCCTGATTCCGACAGAGTCAGATCTTCACAATGATCGATGACCGGCCTGCCCAGCATCCTTGAATATTCGAGCGCGTTTTTCAGCAGTCCGCTTCGCTCGACAGGTTTTCCGTCATCGGAAAAAGCCACCGCCCCCGCCCCCGCCATGTCACCCATCTCCGTAAGCTCTTTACCATTCAATCCTTTGCTCACGGCTCCGATTGGATGCACGTCCACAATATGATCCCGCGCCTGACGCCGAATGAATTCAATCTGGGCCCGGTTATCGATTACCGGCTGAGTGTTGGGCATGCAGGCTAAACCGGTAAATCCGCCGGCCATGGCGGCATCCGCACCGCTTTGTATCGTCTCCTTGTCTTCAAATCCGGGTTCCCTTAGATGCACATGCATATCAAACAAACCCGGAATAATGATTTTTCCCCGACAATCGATGTTTCGGCCCTTGAAATCACAGGGCGCCTCTCCGATTCCCTGGATCACACCGTCCCTGATCCATATATCAGCCTGTTGATCCTTGTCGCCCGCGCCGACCAAACGTCCACCTTTGAGGCACAGACTGGATTCTTTGGCTGCTTTGTTCTGGTTTTGGCTATTCATTTCCCTCTCCTTCGAACTTTCCCTTTCCGCCGGCCAAAAGATAGAGCACCGACATACGCACCGCGACACCATTGGTCACCTGATCGAGTATTACCGAAAAGGGACCATCAGCCACATCCGTATCGATTTCGACTCCGCGGTTTATCGGCCCCGGGTGCAGTATGGTGACTTTCCTGTTTGTTTGTTCGAGTCGTTGACGGGTGATGCCGAAAAGCTGCCTGTACTCTCTGGTGCTGGGCAGCAAACCTCCTTTTTGACGTTCCAGTTGAATCCGAAGCACGTTCAATACATCGGCTTCCGCCAGGGCGTCTTCAATATGCGGATACACAGTCACCCCGAGAGACTCGACTTCTCTGGGTATCAGGGTGGCAGGGCCGCAGACACCGACACAGGCGCCCAATGTTTTCAGGCCGAATATATTGGAACGAGCAACCCGGCTGTGAAGTATATCTCCGACAATGACCACTTGGAGCCCCTTTATCTTCCCCAGCCGTTCCTGAATGGTCATCATATCCAGCAACGCCTGAGTCGGATGCTCGTGAATTCCGTCACCGGCATTCACCACGCTCGCATCGATACAGCGGGCAAGAAAATGGGGCGCTCCAGACGCCCCGTGACGCATCACCACAAAATCGATTTTCATAGCCTCAATATTGCGTATCGTATCCTTGAGGGTTTCACCCTTCAGAACACTGGAACTCGAAGTCGAGAAATTCAGCGTATCGGCGGAGAGACGCTTTTCCGCCAATTCAAAAGAAAACCGTGTGCGCGTCGACGCTTCGTAGAACAGATTGACAATGGTCTTGCCCCGAAGTGTCGGCACCTTTGGAATCGGCCGTTTCAATACCTTTTTAAAAGAGAAAGCGGTATCCATGATAGCGCCTATCTCTTCGCGGCTGACACCATCGAGCCCCAGCAAATGGCGAGACTTTAACTGCATATTATGACCCCTGTGCTGAACATTACGGTACGATAACAATCACCTTCTCTTCGCCGTCGACTTCCTGAAGTTTGACCTGCACCTCTTCACCCTGAGCCGTCGGAACGTTTTTACCCACATAATCAGCCTTCACTGGCAGCTCCCGATGTCCCCGGTCGACAAGAACGGCCAATTGGATGGAAGCCGGCCTCCCCAGATCCATCAGGGCGTCCAATGCGGCCCTGATGGTTCGGCCCGTGTACAATACATCATCCACGAGAATAACTTTACGGTCTGTAATATCAAAATCGATGTCCGTTTCCTGTACCACTGGACTCTCGGCCAACCGCTGAAAATCATCCCGATACAGCGTAATATCCAGAATGCCGATCGGTACCCTGACGCCTTCCAGTTTTTGTATGCTTCGCTGGATGCGTCCGGCCAGCACATCCCCCCGGTTTCGGATTCCCACAATCACCAGCTCTCCGGTACCCTGATTCCGCTCCAGTATTTCATGAGTCAGGCGCTGCAGAGTCCGGTTGAGTCCATGGGAGTCCATCAGTTCGGCTTTAATTTTCATGTAGCCCTTCCTTCGGTATTCGTTTTTATAAAAAAAAGCCTCCCTGCGAGTCTGACAAGGAAGCGTTTCTCTGCTTTTCCGTTCCCCTTTCAGACCTCGCAGGATCCGATTAAAGGGGTTGTTTGGATGGTTTTATTATACGGATAATGTGTCATATTGTCAAGGTTTTTTTCTTTTTCCGTTCGAAGGGATTACTGCCTCTTTTCTCTGTTTTTTAAAGGATTCACGAATCGATAAAAAAACGTTCTCATAATCGCCCCTTTTAAAATCCGGAAAACTCCACGGATACGGTTCGAAATGTCCCTTTCGGTAACGCAGCGTCAAATCAGCCCATACGCCCTGGTCCAGATAGATCTTTTGACCGTTATACTTGCATGAAGCCAGGACAAATTTGTCAAAATCCATCACACCAGGGTCCAGATTGACCTTACGTTTTCCTTCCAGGGCCAATTCCTCCTCAATGTGATTGGTTTTGATTTTGATGGATGCCAGTGAACCGGGATGGACCAGTTCGCCGAAAGAGGCAAAACGGCGGTAGATGCGGGCTCCCATCTCCGGTTTGTAATAATCGGAAACTCGAAACGGAAAAATATCACTCACCGAGTCCACGCTTCCGAAGACTTCCTCCATCATTTCGAATGCACCGCGCAGACGCCCCGCGTCACTGTACAGGATGCCGATGATGAGTTTGACGGGTTCAGGTGATTCGGGAATCATGATCTTTACCTGGTTGACAGGAACAATCGATCTGGAACGAACCTCGTAGCAATGAGCTCAAATCATGGTCCTTTTCCGGTTGACTGCCAAAGCCGCCAGAGCCTCTTCCAGCACATTGGGTTCAATACCGAAAACCGATTCGATAACAGCATGATACCGGGATTGAATATTCATACTCTCTTTGCAGTGAAAAGAGGTCTGACGCATATAGTGATTGTGTATATAGACCATGCCATCCTTGTCCAGACGGTTCAGACACAGTCCGTTCATCGAATTCCATCGAAATGAATCGAGCCAACGGGAAAGAAAAACATCGGGCGGAACAGGTAGCTCGCTGAACGAATATCTCCACTTTTTTCCCCCCCTGTTGAAAGTGCTGACTCGAAAGACCGATTGCTCATTATCGAATGAAACTTCGAGCCCCGTAAACGGGGTTCTGAACACATTTCGCTTTTCGTGACAAAGAAGCATGGGTTCGTTCAGAAGATAACCGGGGTCCACGAGAAAGTGTCTGCCCTGCATCAGCACAACCAGCGCGCAGTGAACGTTTCGACCGCGACGCATGTCCGCCATGACCGGATAACATTCGTATCCGGTGATGCATAAAATGGATTGCAACAGAAAAGTCAGAGAAAAGCAGGTTCCGCCCAGCTGTTGACTCCTATACGATTCCATGACCTCAAGAGGCAGACGAACGCGCTGAATATCTTCGAGAAATTGCCCGTACTTGATGATCTTGCTGAGATTCTCATAAGGTATGCGGGAAAAAACCGACAGGATACGGCGCAGAAATTCCAAATCGGGTTTTCCGGCCCTGAAACCGGCCGTCTCGAAAAAAAGAGCGACTGCTTCTTTCTGCCGGTAAGGATTGAGTTCGATGAGTTTGGATTCTTCCTTGTCCTGATTCATTTTTTTTCGGCAATGCCTGTTATCTATGTCTTATCGACCGAGCACTTCCTGAATGGACACGATCAGCTCATCCAGATTGAAAGGTTTTTTCAAAAAACGATATCCTTTCTTTCTGATCTCATCCCACATCGATTTCGGACCGGTATACCCGCTTGAAAGAATGGAAGGGAGATTCGGATTCTGTTTATGAACGGATTCCACAAACTCGAAGCCGTTTCCGTCTGGCAGGACCACGTCACAGAAAATCAGGTCAAAGGCCATTCCCCTGTTGATCATTTCGCGGGCCTCTTTGATATTCGCGGCCATCGAAACCTCAAAACCGGAACCCTTGAGCGCCGCGTCGAGAAAGATCCTCACCCCTTGTTCATCTTCTACTACCAGCACTTTTCGGCCTCCGCCGTCGAGGCGCCGTACTTTCGGCTCCGAGTCCGAACGGGTCAGAATATCTTCATAAACAAGCGGAAGATACATATAAAAAGTCGTTCCTTTCCCAGGCTTGCTGGAAACACGGATCCAGCCGTCGTGCTGTTTGACAATTCCATACACTACTGAAAGACCCAATCCGGTTCCCTTTCCCGGTGTTTTGGTACTGAAAAAGGGCTCGAAAATATGAGGGATCACTTCCTCCGACATTCCCTCCCCGGTGTCACCGACAGTCATGCAGACAAATGTTCCGGAACGGGCTTCGGGCATGCTTTCCACATCATCGGCTTGTATTTGTATCTGACGGGTCCCGATTGTCAAGCTTCCCCCCTCGGGCATGGCATCGCGTGCATTCACCGCCAGGTTCATGATGATCTGTTCAATGGTTCCGCGGTCTCCATAGATGGGATCCAGGTTGGCGTCCAGATGGGTAACGAGTCTGACATCTTCGCCAATGAGCAGTTTCAGCATCTTGGTCATTCGGCGTATCACATCGTTGAGAGGAACCGCTCCGAAATTCATGGGCTGTTTTCTTGAGAACAGGAGCAGCTGATTGGTCAGATCAGCCGCCCGCTCGGCCGCGCTTTCAATTTCGACCAGACCCTGAAAAAGCTCGTTACTGTCGTCTATTTTCATCATGGCCAGATTGGTGTTGCCCTCGATAACAGTCAGAAGGTTGTTGAAATCATGGGCGATTCCTCCGGCCAGAAGCCCGATGGCTTCCATTTTCTGCGCATGCAGCAGCTGCGCATGGATCTTTTCCTTCTCGTCTTCCACCAGACGCCGCTCCGTAATATCCTTGAAAACCAGGACCACACCCATCACCTTGCCATCCGAACCGATCAGAGGCGCGATACAGTCATCGATCGGTATTTCCTTTGTCTGTTCCCGGGGTTTGATGATGATATCCGGAAGATGAAGAACTTTTTTCCATTGAATGACATCCCGAATCAGACGATTCAGATCGATCCGGATACCTTTCGATTCCAGTACGATGAGTTCTGGCAGAGAGCGGGATCGTGCCTGTTCCAGCTTGCAGCCAGTCAGCATTTCAGCAACGGAGTTCATGAAATCAATCTTTCCGTGAATATCAACGACCACAACTCCGTCACCGATGCTCTTTAAAATGGTCGAAAGCCAGGCTTCTTTCTCCCTAACCTTGCGGTCCATGGCGTGTTTGTACAGTGCCATCTCAATGGTGCTTTTCAGCTCTCTTTCCGTAAAAGGCTTAAGAATATAACCGAAAGGACCCGTCGTTTTCGCCTGCTCGAGTGTCTTCTCATCAGCGTAAGCGGTTACATAGATCACCGGAATATCGAACTCTTCTTTGATACGTTGTGCCGTATCAATACCGGTCATCATCCCTTTCAGAACAATATCCATCAAAACCAGATCCGGATGAAGCACCTGACAATAGCGCAGCGCTTCGGGACCCGTTGACGCGTGTCCGATTATTTCATATCCCTGACGGGTCAAAGTGCCGGCAAGATCTTCGGCCACGATAATCTCGTCTTCAACAATGACCAGTCTGTTCTTGGCCGCCATGACTTGTCCTTTCATGGTTGAGACAAACCGATTTATTGAAGTCGGCGTTCTATCAATCAGTGTATGCGAATACGCACTCCGCGTGTCCAGGCTTCAGTCGGCGATAACCTGTTTCACCGTACGAAGCAGTTCGATGAGGGAATAGGGTTTTTGCAAAAAACGATATCCCCTCTCCTTGATAACGGGCCACTGAGATTTATGATCCGTGTACCCGCTGGACAAAAGCACTTCCAGATCCGGTTTTCGAGTCAGCAGTTCTTCGACGAGTTCAATGCCGTTTTTATCAGGCAAAACCACATCGCTGAATATCAGCTTGAACCGCCGGTTCTGTTTTTCGAAGATTTCCAGGGCCTCCCAGGCGTTTTTGGCGGTAAAAACTTCATATCCGCTTGACGAAAGCGCTCGTTCCGTGAACCGCATCACACTCTCTTCATCTTCAATGATCAGAATTCTTTCACGATTCCCCTTCAATTCTTCGACTGTAGACAGCCTGGCGCTCTCTTCGTGAGGCTGAACCGGAACGGCCGGCAGATAGATCTTGAAAATCGTGCCGTTCTCTTTCTCGCTGTAGACCGTGATCCATCCCTCATGCTGTTTGATGATTCCATAGACCACGGACAGCCCCAGTCCGGTGCCCTTGCCCGGTCCCTTGGTGCTGAAAAAAGGATCAAATATTCGTGGTAGTATCGCTTTATCGATTCCGGTGCCCATGTCTTCCATAATGAGACAAACATACCGGCCTTCACGAGCGTCCGGCATGCTGGCCGCCGTCTCCGTGTCCAGAACCACGTTTCGTGTTCGTATGGTCAATTCACCCCCGGCAGGCATGGCATCTCTGGCGTTTACCGCCAGATTCATGATGACCTGTTCCAGGGTCCCCTTGTCCGCCCAGATCGTGGCCAGCCCGGCATAAAGATCGGTTTTGATCTGGATATCCTCTCCGATCAACCTCTTAAGCATGTTGAGCAGCCCTGAAATTGTTTTATTGATGTTGATCGGGATGAATTCCATGGGATGTTTGCGGCTGAACAGGAGAAGCTGCCTCGTCAGTTCCGCGGCTCGAATGGAAGCCTCTCTGACTTCGTTCAGTTCGGGATAAACCGGATTGTCCTTTTTCATCTGCATCATTACAATGTCATTGCACCCCTGAATGGCTGTAAGCATGTTATTGAAATCGTGAGCGATTCCACCTGCCAGAATGCCGACGGCTTCCATTTTCTGCGCCTGATGCAACTGAGTCTGCATGCGTTCCTTTTCTTTCTCGGCGGCTTTGAGCAGCGTGATGTCCGTATAGACGGAAACAGCGCCGATCAGCTCCTCCTCAACCACGATGGCTGCCGACGAGAGAATCACATCCACCGGCGTCCCGTCCTTCCGGTATCGGACGGTTTCCAGGGGGCCTACGTTTTGACCGGTCATAATGCGTTTTGTTATATTGACCGCCTCATCCCGGGAAGCTTCATTGGCAATCAGGTCATCGGAATCCATGCCGATGACCTCTTCTCGCCTGTATCCAAACAGCGTTTCGGCATTCGGGTTCCAGTCCACGATACGGTGTCGGCTGTCCATGGTCACAATCGCATCCGGTGCCGCAGACAAAACCCCTTCCAGATACATATGCCGCTCGATGATACTGCGTTCATTCCGTTTTCGATGAATCGCCTGGGCGACCTGTCCGGATACGAACTGAAGCAGCTCCAGATCTTTCTCCGTATAGAGACCTTCATCCGTATAACTCTGAACCACCACCGCTCCGATTATCTCATTGCCGATCTTGAGGGGCACTCCGAGCCAGACCTGGGAAGGCGTTCCGACATTTTCAATCTCACCGGCCTCTACCAGAGCCTCGATCTCCGGATTCCTTGCCAGAAACGGTTTGTCATTTTTGATCACATAGCCGGTCAGGGTTTTGCCAGCCGGGAAGCTCGTAAAATGATCTTTCTCATCGGAAAAATAGGGCAATGTCAGCAGATCGTTCTCTTTATCGTAGAGTGTAATAAAAAAATTGGTGGTATCCAGAATGCGCTCCAGGACTTTTTGCATGGACTTGAAAAGGGTTTCCAGATCTTCCGACGCGTTAGCCGAATCGGCGATCTCATACAATACACTCTGAATCCGTTCCGCTCTTTTCTTTTCCGTGATGTTCCTCACAATACCCTGTACCACCGATTCCCCCTGCAAGGTCATCCGATTCGAGGAAACTTCGGCATTGAGCACGGTTCCATCTTTACGCAGAAAATCGATTTCGAATTCCACATTGCCGGATTTGACAATAGTTTCAAACGCCTCGCGGCTCTTGTCCATCGCATATTTGGGATGAAGATCCATGATATTCATGCTTTTCATCTCTGCTTTATCGTACCCGCAGAGCTCAAGAGCCTTCTGATTGACATCGAGTATCCGGCCTTTCAGATCATGAAGAAAGATGGCATCATTGGAGAAATTAAACAGGCTTTGATACCGTTCCTTGTTTTCAATCAGGGCCTGTTCCGACAGCTTGCGCTCTGTGATATCTTCGATGCTGCCGCTGAAATAGGCCACACCGCCTTTTTCATCCCGAACTACCTGCCCGGTATCGTGAACCCAGATCTTTTTACCCTGAAAGGTCTTCATCTCCGTCTCATTGACGTTGACGCAGCCGCTTTGATCCCACTGTGTCAGCTGGGCCTGCCGCTCTTCGTCGCTCAGGTAATACGACCGGGCGTTTGTTTTCAGCAGATCTTCGACACACGAATGCCCCAAAATACAAGCCATGGCCGGATTGGCATGTAAAAACCGGCCGTCCCAGGTGGTCTGATAGATTCCGATGGGAAGCTGGTCAGTCAGTGTCCGGTACTTGGCTTCGCTTTTCTGAAGAGCCGACACCGCGTTCTTCTTTTCGGTGACATCCTGAGCGATACCCTGTATGGCCCAGGGTTTTCCCTTTCGGTAGATGAGCGCTCCTTCGGTCTCCACGCAGATGATTGTACCGTCTTTTCTGCGAATGTTGTATTGCGTCGGTTTTTTCTGATGGCCAGCCTGAATGAGTTCATCGATCACTCTCAGCGCTGTCGGAACATCTTCCGGGTGCAGGATGTCATTGAAATTTAGACCTGACAAATCCTTTCGTGTATAACCCAGCATTTTAAGGGCCGCCTGATTGGCGTCTATGAAACGGCCCTCGAAATCATGAATGTACACACCGTACAGAGTCCGGTTGAAAAACGCCTGATACCGGGCTTCTCCTTCGGCCATGGCCTCTTCCGCCTTCTTGCGGTCCGTTATATCACGGGTGATGGCCTGCAAACCGACGATCTTTTCGTCCTGCTTCAGAGGAGAGACATGCACTTCGGCCCATATTTGTTCTCCGCTTTTTTGAACAATCGGTATCTCGAGTCGTTTCACAGACTGCCCGATCAGAACCTGTTTGAAAAGATGCATATAACCGGTCATCTGGCCTTTGGCAAGGGCTTTTATGTGTCTGAAATGTTTTCCAAGTAATTCTTCCCGCTTATATTCCAGCATTCGAAGGACCGCGGTGTTGCATTCGATAATCCTGCCGCGAGTATTCAATATAGCGATTCCGTCGGGAGCGAGTTCGACCATATTCCGGTATCGTTCTTCGGACAGGCGGAGTTTCTTTTCGGCTTCTTTCCGTTCAGATATATCCCGAATGACAACCAGAAACAAGGAACGACCGTTCAGTTCGATTGCAATGCACTTGACTTCCGCATCGAAGTTGTTCTTCCCCTTGCCGAACCGCCATTCAAACATAAGACTTTTCCGATCCGCTGCCTTTTCGAGTTTTTCTCTCCAGATCTTCCTGGAAAGACCGCCACCGGCCTGTTTGGCGGGCATCCAGAGAGTCAGTAACTTTCCGATGATCTGTTCCGGGGCTGCATGAAGGAGTTTCGAAGTCTGACGGTTGCAGTCAACAATTCGGTCCTTGTCTAAAATGAGAATGCCGTCCGTCGAAGAATCAAACACCGTTTGCAGCTTCTCTTCGCTGTCTATGCGGGCCTGCTCCGCTTTTATCCTAGCCTTTCGGGTTCTCAGTGTTGAAATGCCGTATTGAAGGTCATCCGCCAGTTCCTGCATCAATTGGATTTCATGATTATCAAAGGCATTCGAACGGTTTGAACAGATTCCCAGAACACCGAAAGCATGTTCATTCTCCTTCAACGGCAGCAGCACGCCGGAGTGAATCTTCAAAGGACGGATGGTTTCTTCGGACTGGCCAGATCCGACTTTCTTGAAATCCGGAACATACAACCTGGCGCCCGTATTCAAAACCTTAATCACAGGATTGTTCTTCTCCATCCCTGTCCGCATGAGCTCTTCCAGGCAGCGGACTTTGGATTTCGGCATCCCGTAAGATGCCTGCACACTCATGCGCCCTTCTGATTTATAAGCAATCCAGGCATTTGAGTATTGTCCGACTTCGACAATAGCGCGACATATGTCCCTGATCAGTTTTGATTCCTGATCGGCCCGTACCAGAATCTGATTGCATTCACTGATCGTCCGCAGAGCGTGATTGCTTCGCTGCAGGTCGGCTTCGGCCCTCTGCCGCTCCGCGATCTCCTCCTTGAGTGACCGGGTTCTCTCATCCACAAGATCTTCCAGATACCGACGATATTTTTCCAGCTCGAGTTCTGCCGCATGCCGGCGTATGGCGTTCTCCACGGTCATGGGCAATGTTTTCAAATAATTGCCGTCTTTGTCCTTGACCAGATACGCGTACGCGCCGTTTTTCATGGCACGCACGGCGATCTCCTCATCACCGGCACCTGTCACAATGACAAACGGGGTTCCTTTGAGAGCGGGAATAATATCAAACGCGTCCCCGTCGCCCAGAAGATAATCGACAAGAACGGCATCATACCGGGAAGACTTGATTTTTTCGAGCCCTTCCCGGACGGATTCTGCCAGTTCGTATGTACACGGGATTTTCTCTCTCTTGAACCACCGGTCGATGATCATTCGATCGACCTGATCATCTTCAATGATCAGAATTTTACCCATACCTGCAGGTTTTTCCATAATTTATCCTTCGGAATGTCTGAATCTTTTCTCATTCCATGAAATCCATTATTCTCGTGACATGAAAACTTTGTTTTCCGTAATCCTGAAAACCATTTCTTCTTTCCTCAATGGATACCCGGTTATTTCTACAGATCATTCAGGGTACCCGGCTCTGGACGTATGTAGAGCAATGTCCGCAGCGATTCCAGCCGTTCGCATTCTTTGCTCATGGATTGAAGTATCGACCTGAGATGATCGATGCAGATGGAATAGATGGAGCCCGGGCTGATGCTCGAAGGCATTCCTTCATGATACTCGAATCGGGTCAGCGAACCATCCGGTCTGCGGCGGTATAACCCGCGGTTTGTCCCGATCCAGAGTTGCGCGAATGGATCGGCGTACAGAGAGAGAACCGCGTGTCGTATTGATTCGGTTCTCCGCCCGGTATAATTCGTGACAAAGCATCCTTCGGCGGGATTCAAGCGGGACAATCCTGCCTGGGTTCCCACCCATAAAATTCCACTGGAATCCATAGCCAGCGCGTTCACACGGTCGTGGTTGAGACTTGTGGAATCGTAGGGATCATGACGATACCGCCGAAAGACGATTCCGCGAAACACGCCGCGCATTCGTGAACACATGCAAATTCATTCGGACGGTGAGTGTTCTGCCGGCCATGCCACGAATTTGACTGAATGTCAATTCCATTCCCGTTATTCTTTTTCCTCTTTTGTATCTTCTTCCGCGTATTCGGGATAGATTGCCTTCAGGCAATCCGGACAAAGACCGTGGCTGAATTCAACATCCGAATGATTCCGAATATACTCTTCGACCTGCTGCCAATACCCGTGATCGTCCCGAACCTTTTTGCAGGAAGCGCAGATGGGAAGCATGCCGCGAAGTCTTTTGACATTTTTCAGCGCTTCTTTCAACTCCAGAATCAGTTTTTCCCTCTCCTCTTCGATGCGTTTCCGCTCGCTGATTTCCTGCTTGAGTTCTTCGTTGGTCTGATGCAGTACCCTGGTCCGTTCTCGAACGCGCTTTTCGAGTCTCTGGCGCGACTCCTTTAATACTTTTTCAGCTTTGATCAATGTCGTGATATCGCGGCTGACCCCCACGAGTCCGATGATCTTTCCCTTGTCGTCTTTCATGGGCAATTTGCTGGTGGAGGCAATCCACATAATCTTGCCGTCGGAAGCGGGCTGTTCTTCGATTCTGTTGATCAGGCTCTGACCCGATTCCATCAGAGCCTGTTCCGCCTTGAAAAACCGGTCGGCCGACGCTTTCGGATAAAAATCATAATCCGATTTCCCCTCCAGATCGTCGGATTTGGAATACCCCATCCATCTCGCCTGGGCGGTGTTTACCAGAATAAAGCGGCTGTTCCGATCTTTGAAATAAATTTTGTCCGGGATGTTGTCAATAATTGTCCTTAAAAGATTTCTTTCGCGCAGCACCTGTGCCTCGGTTTCTTTTCGCTGCCGGACTTCCTGGTTCAATTGAAGATTGATCTCCTCGAGTTCCTTTTTCTTCCGGTGAATGGACCGAACCCGCAAAAGGTGGCCCGAGAAAATGAAACCCGTCAACATCAGGATTCCGATGGAACGGAACCACCATGTATTATAAAAAGGAGGCAGAACCATGATAGTCAGAGAAGTCCCTGTCTCATTCCATATCCCGTCGTTGTTGCTGGCCTTGACACGGAACCGGTATTTCCTGGCCGGTAAATTCGTGTATGTCACAAAACGTCTGGATCCGACATAGTTCCAGTCTTTTTCCAAACCCTCCAGATAGTACGCATATTCGTTCTTTTCGGGCGATACATAGTGAAGAGCGGAAAACCCCAGCGTGAACATGGTAAACCGGTGAGGAAGTCGAATGGTTTCGGTTTCCAGAATCGACTTTTTCAGCAGGATGGTATTTTCCCATTCGCCGATCGGCACGGTCTGGTTGAAAATGCGAAAGTCCGTGATTTGAACCGGAGGAACGATTGGATTGTCCACGATCTTTTCGGGAAAAAACCGCGTAAAACCGGCCACGCCTCCGAAAAACATTTCACCGCTGCTGCTGCGATAAAAGGCACCGGTGTTGAACTCATTGCTTTGAATACCGTCACTGACGTCATAGTTCTTGAAACGCATGGTTTTTGGATTCAGCCTGCACAATCCCCGGTTGGTGCTCATCCACAGCCAGCCTTTTTCATCTTCCAGTATGCCGTAAATGACGTTGTTCGGAAGGCCGTCCTCTTCCCTGTAATGCGTAAAAGTTTCGGATGCCACGTCCATGACCGACAAACCGTTCGGAGTTCCGATCCAGAGCCTTCGAACCGTGTCACGCACGGATTCATGAATACACAGAATATTATTGTCCAGAATAGTGGATTCATCCTCCGGACTGCTCGTAAACCGGGTAAACGTCTTCGAGTCGAAATCGAGCCGGTTGAGGCCCGCTCCCCAGCATCCGACCCATAATACCCCTTCCCGGTCAAAATACGCCGTATAGGTTCGGTCACCGGAAAGGCTCGAGGGATCATCGGGTGAATGCCGGAAATGCAGAAAAGTCCCTTTATCCGGATCAAAATAATTCAAACCGCCGTTCCGCGTTCCTACCCACAGCCCGTTTCGAACAGGATCCTGTCGAATGAAATAGATACCGTCATCGCTCAGGCTGTTGGCATTATCCGGATCATGCCGGAATTGCGAAAAACCGTCCGTTTCCGGATCATACAGATTCAGTCCGCCCCGGCCGGTACCGACCCACAGCCTTTTTTTTCGGTCTTCGAGCAGACAATAAATTCTCTGATGGCTGAGGTCCCCGCCTTCAGCCGAACCGGAGAAATAATGACGGTATCGATTTTTTTCTCTGTTATAAACGCTTAATCCGCCGGAAGTTCCGATCCATATCCGACCCCGATGATCTTTCTGCAGCGCCCATACCGTATTATGACAGAGGCTGTTTGAATTATTCGGTTCATGGCGATGGGTTATAAATAATTTGGCCGAATGGTCGATACGATTTAACCCGTTCCGGGTGCCCACCCAGAGCCCTCCGGATCGGTCCGGTAATATGGCCTGGACCTCATTATCGGACAAGGACTGCGGATCGGAAGGATCATTCCTCATCTGAAACCATTGTCCGGACGACCCGTCGAAATGAATCAGACCCTGGCCCAGAACACCGACCCACACGGTTCGGCCCGGATCAATCCCGGCCCGTAAAGCGGTGATCCGCAAGGAGGAAAGGTTTTGACCGTCCGGAAACCGAATTCTCACGGTGTGGAAAGCAATTTCGCCTTTTTTCCTGTACGCCAGCCCGTTTTCCGTACCCACCCACAAGGTTCCGGCTTCATCAATCAAAAGCGCCGTAATGCGGTTGTCCGGCAAGGGTTCCGGATTGCCTGTTTTGGAGTAAACACGAGCTATTCTCCTGTGTACAGGATCAAGACGATTGAGGCCGTTGGAAGTGCCTATCCAGATAAAACCCGATTGATCCATGGCCAAAGCCGTAACATGATTGTCACTGAGGGTAGACGGATTATTCGGATCATGAGTAAAGTGTTCGAATTGATCCGTTCCCGGATCGAACCGATCAAGTCCGGTGCCGAAAGTTCCGATCCATATCACCTGATCGTTATCAATGATCAGCGCGTTGATCAGGTTATTGCCCGGAGTGTTTGTTTCGTCTCTTCGATGCCGGTACCGTGTGAATCGATCCAAGGACGGCTCATAAAGATTCAACCCTCCGCCCTGCGTTCCGATCCAGATTCGGCCCGAAGAATCCTGAACCAGACTCTGCACATAATTGTTGCCGAGACTGTTCGGATCGCGGAAATCGTACTTGTACTGCCGGAATTCATATCCGTCATAACGGTTCAGGCCTTCCTGGGTACCGAACCACATGAATCCCATTCGATCCTGAAGCATGCAGTTCACGGAATTCTGTGACAGACCCTGGTCTATCGTAAACAGTTTGTACCGGTATTCTTTCGATTGGACATTGGCGATGAAACACGTCGCCAGCAGCGGAAGCATGTAAAGACATCTTTTATTCATGTTTTATCCTGTTTTTCTACCTGGATAGACAAGGATGAATGACCGATGTACGTTCCAATAAAAAAAAATACTCTTCCCCGCAAAGCGATTGTCATTCAACGCGAATGATGGCATTGCCTATCCTGCAAACTGCCTGCCAGAACATATGATATTATGATAACTTGATATTTTAATTATTTTCAGAAGCTTATGAATTTTCAACCGTTCGAACGCCGTCGCTTTTTTTTCAGAATGCATTTCGGCTTTTCAAATTGAATGGCTGAGGCGTATTTCGCATCACCGGAGCCATTCAGGAAGCGATCGGCCTGGTCAGGAAACCGAAGCCGGTATACGATAATCCGCATAGTTCTCTTCGATGATCATTCGCACCTTTTTAATGATGGCGTTGACATAGAACCGCATCCAAAACCGCTCCAGGACAAAATAATTTCCGGGCAGCACCCTGAAATCCATGACGAACCGCATCTCCTTGACTACTCCAGGCGTTTTGGAAGGTGTCAATTCGGCCCGCACAATATCGAAGGTCTCTTTGTCGACAGCAAATGTTCCGTGCATCAGCGTGTCGCTTTCAACGGTCGAGCGGGCTTCGATCCTTCGGACCGGCCGGCCGTTCAACAGGGTATCCGGAAGCCGGCCGAACACATACAAAGGCCGGTGTTTTTCCGAAAAAGGAAGGATCTCCTCGCCGTTCATGGAAACGGAAAAACCTCTTCTTCGGTCATCCGGTCCTGCTTCTGTGCGGCGCTTCGCCTCCTCCTCCCGGAATGATTCGGTGACATCGATCTCTTCGCCCTTGTTTATCCGTACGGCTCTCATAATCTCTTCATGCCGCGTTCCCCGGTACACGATTTTCTTCTCGACGCGGGTTATCTCCTTGGGTTCCCATTTACGGTCCATGTCCGTGCCTTGACTGATCACTCGGACTGAAAAGGAATCGTAGATCTGATAGATCTCTCGGCGCTCCTGAACGCGTATTATAAGCGTATCGATCGGCATATCCGCATGAACGGAACCCGTTATCAGCAGAATCAGAGCCATCCGTTTCCTGAGCATGCTTCCCTTCTGGTGAAATCGGCGGATTATTGTCGGACCTGAACCCATTCGGCGGCATTTGACGTGCGTACGCCTTTTATCAGAGTTTCCATTTGTTGAAGAAAAAAATTTCTTCCTGTTTTTTCAGTTTTCGAGTCCGCGGTTTCGAGGTTGCGGCCGGGTATCCCAAGGCGATAACAGCCAGCGGTTTGACCGTCCGGGGAAGATGGAAAAAACGGGCGGCTTTTTTGACATGAAACCAGCCGATCCAGCAACTTCCCAGTCCCAGAGCCTGAGCCTGCAGAACCAGATGTTCTCCGGAAATACCGATATCCATGACATGATAGGGAATGGATTGCAGCCCGGCAGCCGCTCCGTGCACCAGCGTGTGTTTTTCGGCACAGACAAGAATTAAAACCGGAGCTCGCATCGCCCATCGCGTGGCCCGGTAGGGCCCTGAAAACACCGTTTTACAGAAGGATTCCCTGACCGGCTCCTCATCGATCACCACAAAACGCCAGGGCTGAATGTTTTGTGCCGACGGCGCGTACCGGGCGGCTTCGAGGCATTTCAAAATGATTTCGCGTGTGACCGGTTCAGGACGAAAAGCACGAACACTGCGTCTGGTCTTGATGCATTCAAGCAATCGTTCGGATTTCATGCGCCGCCATCCTCCATGGAACCTCGAATCGATGAAAGATCGCCGATTCCCTTTTCGTCACAGTATGTTTTGATTCCCTCGATGATTTTTACGGCTCCGCATGGATCCACAAAATGAAGTGTCCCCGCCTGAACCGCCGTGGCACCCACGATAATGAATTCCAGGGCGTCCTGCCACGTCATGATGCCTCCGATACCGATCAGGGGTACGGATACCGCGCGCACCGTCTGGTACAGTTTGGCAAGTGCGATGGGTTTTATCGCCGGCCCGGACAGCCCCCCCACGTGCCGGGCAAGCAGGGGTCTTCGCGTTTCAATATCCACAGCCATACCCAGAACCGTGTTGATGAGTGAAAGTGCATCGGCACCTCCTTCCACCGCCGCCTGAGCGATCGCCGTGATATCCGTTACGTTGGGTGTCAGCTTGACGATGAGCGGCTTTACTGTTGTCTCCCGAACGCGTCTTACGACTTCCCGGGTTATTTCAGGGTCGGTTCCAAAAGCGAGCCCGCCTTTGTTAACATTTGGACAGGATATATTGACTTCCAGCGCGTCGACCCGTTCATGCGCAGCAACCTTTAAGGCGACCTTTTCGTATTCGTCCGGTGAACTTCCCGCGATATTGACCATAACAGCCGTGTCCAATGGTTCGAGAGGGAGCAATTTCTCCTTGATGAAACAATCCGCCCCCACATTGGCCAGTCCGATGGAGTTCAGCATTCCCGCGAAGGTCTCCGCGGTTCTCGGCATGGGATTGCCCTCCCGGGGTTCCAGAGTGATGGTTTTGGTCACTATCCCCCCCAGTCTGGAAACATCGAAATAACCGGCGTATTCCACTCCGTAACCGAATGTGCCCGAAGCGGTCAGCACCGGATTTTTCAGGACGAGAGACCCCAGTCTCACTTGCAAGTCAACTGCCAAAATCAACCTCCCGCAGATCGAATACAGGACCGTCTGAACAAACCATCTGGATTTTTTGTCCAACACGCACCGCGCACCCCATGCACACACCCACGCCGCAAGCCATTTTCTCTTCCAGCGATACTTCCCAGGGTATCGGGAAAGTCCGTATCATCCGCTGCATCTTTTCGAGCATGGGCTTCGGTCCGCAGACAAATCCTTTGGAATCGGGATATCGGTTCATCATGGGTTCCAGAATATCGGTGATCAGCCCCTGATGACCGGTGTCTCCCCGCTCACAGGCCAAATGCAGTTCCACTCCCGAAGATCGCAGCCATTCCAGATGGAAGAACTCGTCATCGCATCGAACGCCCCAGAAAAAGTGAATGGATTTTCCGGTCTTTAAAAGGGTGTCAATCAGCATGAACGCCGGAGCGCTTCCCATTCCTCCGGCCACGACCAGAGCGGTCGAGAAATTCCCCTCTGTTTGAAACGGGTTTCCCAGAGGGCCCATGCCGTCCAGGCGAACACCCGGCCTGGTCCGGCTCATCAGGCGGGTTCCCCTCCCCACAATACGGTACAGTATTTCGATGGTACCGTTTGAGTGAGTTCGATGAATGCTGAAAGGCCTTCGAAGCAGAGGATCAAAGGTGTCGGTCACGCGAATTTGAACAAACTGTCCGGGCCGTGAATTTCTTGCCAGATCCGGTGCTTTAAAAATCATTCTCATGATTCCCGGGGCCGGCTGATTCTGTTCGATCAACCGCATACGGTGCTGCTTCAAATCGACTCCTTCCGTTATTTTTCGTTTTTCCGCTTCTGAACACCTCCAGTCTCAGACTGTGCTTTTGCAGAATCCGCTGCTGCCGCCGTGCTGTCAGCCGGAATCAAGGCTTTGCTGACCTCTTCAATTTTCAATCTGGCCGATGCGCCGAAAGGAGTTTCCGAATACCGGCTGCTGAGTGTATCATAAAGAGCGCGTGCCGTATCCAGAGAGTCCATCCTTTCATAGGTCCAGGCCATGGCATAGAGAATTTCGGCTCTGCGGTCCATTCCCGCGGGAGAAGAAAGGGCCTCTTTTAAAAACCGTACAGACTCCCTGTAACGGCCCTGCAAACGATGGTTTTCCGCCATCCGATAGATGATCTCCGTTGAATCCGGGAGAGATTCTTCGACCGGAAGATTCAACATGTGTCTGGCCTGATCGGCATAAATGGATTCTGGAGCTGACTGAATAAGATGCGTCAGCAGAGAATCGGCCGATTGTCCGTTGTAAGTTCTTTCCATCCAGGCCCAGGCCAGAACAGCCTTGTGCGCCATCTCATTGACAGACATTCGGCTCAGCTCCTGAAAAAGGGCGGCCGCTGAATCGGGACGATTCCATTGCCGCCAGTAGAGTTCCGCCAGGAGAAACAGGTTTTCTTCCAGGGCTTTCGGATCCAGATTTTTTAACTCGGGATTCTCCCTGTCCGATTCCGTATCTGCGGCCCCGTTTGTTCGGGATTCCGACGCTCGATCGTTCGATGATTCAATCGTTTCGGCACCGGTTGTATCTGCGGCCGAGTCAGTGCTGTCGCGTGCCGCTCTTCCCAGCCTGACAACCTGCTGGAGAGCCTGCCACCTCTGTATGGTCTTCTTGTATGTTTCGGCTGAATCGGCAAACACGGAACGACGGCCTTGAGCCGATACTTTTTCATAGAGCTCGAGTGCGCGGGCATAGTTTCCCCGGCTCAATTCATAATAACGGGCCAGCCGATAGGCGGCCTCGGCCGCCTGAGCCGTATTGGAATAATCTTCTATGATTTGACCGTAGTCTTCGATGGCGGATTCCCATTCCTCCATGTCCATTTTCAACGCCGCTGTTTCCAGCTCGATCTCGGCCTTCCTGTTTCGCGCCGCCTCATCGGCCGACAGGTTTCGAAGCAGATTCATGGACTGCTGATAATCCGCGGACAGTCTGCGCGACCGGGCTTCACGCAGGCGGCACTCGATGCGGAATTCATGAGAAGACGCGTAACGCTCCGCTCTTTGATATAAGATCGCGGATTCCGTAAACCGCCCCAGAGTATCCATATGGGCTGCGGCGGAAAATAACGCCTGATCCCGATTCTCTTTCAATCCTGTCTGATAACTCATTTGATAGGCCGCGACAGCTCCCGCCCTGTCTCCCTGGCTCTCTTTCAGTTCGGCCACAGCATAATGAACCCGGCTTTTAAGATCCCTGGGAATGTGAGCCAAAAGCAGACCTTCGAGTCGTTTTTCCGCTTCGGCATGCCGATTGAGTTCTCCATCGATGCGTGCCAACCAAAGCCGGGTTTCATTGGTCAGAGGGCTAAAAGGGTATTTCAACAGAAGTTCCTGAAACCTGCGCTCGGACAGTCCGATTTCGCCCAAAGCGTAATACGATTTGCCAAGCAGGAACAGGGCATCGTCCACATATCGGCTGTTCGAGTATATTTCTAATATTTTTAGGCATTTATCAACTGTCCTCTCATAATAGGTCCTGGCCGGACCTGTCAGCCCTGGAGACATGCTTCGATTGGATTCGTATTCGGCCTTCTTGAAAAATTGTCTGGCATTGAAAAAAGTGTTGTAATAGGCGCATCCGGCTGTGAAAAACAGAGCCGTGATGATAAAGGAGCGGATGATTTTTATCACATTCTTTCTGAAAGGCATAAATTAAAATACGAACAATTCAAAATGATGTCAAGGATAAATCGTTCGGCCCTTTCCATCGGTCATGAACCCAAAGAACCAGAAGACCCATCAGGAATCCGGAAATCAGAGCGGAGAGCAGAAAAAACGGAAGCAGAGTGATGACGCCCGCGTATCCCAAAAACAGAATGCCCGCCATGCCCAGCTGAATGAGATTCTTGGCCGAGGCTCCCAGCATGCTGACTCCCACGAGTCCGATATGGCGTATGCCCAGCGTCAAAGACATCACGGCCACTGAACCGAGGCCTCCGGCGAGACCGAACCAGAAGAGCGGATGAAACATCCGGCCGGCCAGCAGAGAACCCAAAATCACCCTGAGCATGGCTACAGTCAGGGCTTCGCGCCAGCCGTACCAGGAAAGCACCAGAAGCGTCACGCCGTTGGCCAGTCCGACACGCATCCATGGAATAGGGAACGGAATCAGACTCTCCAGGGTGAAGAGGATGGAGGCCAGGGCCGTCCACATCGAGAGCTCTGCCGTTTTTCTTATAGGCATTCCCTTCATTGGGTAACCGCGTCCAGTTTATTCCGCCCGTTTTCGATACGAATCAATAGTCTGTTGGGTACGCAGACAATGACCTCTCCGGACAGACTGATCCTGCCCATGCGCATGCACACGCGATGCGGACAGGGGGCTTCCTCGACCCAGACCTGTCCGTTTTGAATTCGAATGACGCTCGAACCCGAAGGCCCCCTCACCTCGATCCTGTTATCAATATTTAAAGGGACCCGATATTGAAGCCGGTTCTCCTGAAACACAAGCGCATGACTGCCGGGTGAATGATGCAGCCTGACCAAAATGAGACTGAGGAAAAAAGCCGCACTCAGTCCAGCGAAGATCAGAACATCTCCCGGTCGAACGCCCGGAAACCGCCTGCTCCGCGTATGAAAATCTGCGATTGTATTCTTTCGGTTCATGCGGCCGCGACAACGCTTCCCAGGGCAATCGATCGAAACTTGGTCTCCGCGTCATCGGCCCGGGAAAGCAGAATAATGGGTTTTCTGGCTCCGACGATCAGGCCTCCGATTTTCGCGCCGGCCATGTAGACCAGACCCTTGGCGAAAATATTGCCGCACGCGATATCGGGCATCAGAAAAAGATCGGGATTGCCGCTGATCCGGCTTTCGATGCCTTTGATTTCAGCAGCGGAACGCGACAGGGCCACATCCACGGCCAAAGGACCTTCCACCACCGCGTCTCCAAACCGGCCCTTGCGGGCAGCCTCGACCAGTGCTTCGGCATGCTGTGTTTCGGGCATATCGGGGTTGACTTTCTCGATGGCAGCCAGAACAGCGGCTTTGGGCCGGGAGACACCCAGTTTTCTCAGAACATCCAGCCCGTTGGAAAGAATGGCGGATTTTTGATTCAGATCGGGACGGATTACCATTCCGCCATCCGTGACGAGCAGCAGCTTGTGGTAGCCGGATATTTCCAGAAGCGCGATGTGGCTGAGCAACCGGTCTGAACGCAAATTATATTTTTTATCCAGTACGGTTTTCAGAAGCATGGGAGTGCTTACCTTGCCTTTCATCAGCCCATCGGCTTCGCCCTCATGGACCAGCTGAACGGCCTTGCCGGCCGCGATGGTTTCATCCGCGGCATTCACAACGCGTATGGAACCGATATCCAACCGATGATCCCCGGCGATTTGTTGAATTTTTTCCGAATCCCCCACCAGGATGGGATCCATAATCCCCCTGGACCGGGCATTGAGCACCGCTTCCAGTACGGCGGCGCCCTCGGCGCCGGCCACGGCTATACGCCCTCCTCCTTTTTGATAGGCCGCTTCCTGGATTTCCTGAAAAGATTTCATCATCGATCTATTTCTCCTTGATTCTTGCGCGTTCAACAGCCGACCGTATGGACCGGACCGCCCTTTCAGGATCTTCACTTCCAAGTACGGCCGAGATGACCGCCACACCGTCGGCGCCGGCCCGTATGACCGGCTCCAGATTCTCCGGCCGGATTCCGCCGATCGCAACAATGGGCCGGTGCGTTCTGGTTCTTAATCGGGCGATCAGGCCGGGACCTACTGCCCGATATCCCGTGTGTGTTCCTGTGGGAAACATGGCACCGACTCCAAAGTAATCGGCACCGGCCATCCGGTCCCAATCATCGAGCGATTTCAGGGAAGCGCCCAGAATGCGTTCATTGCCGATGCTTCTTCGAACCTCCGACACCGAAAGATCATCCGGACCCACATGAATGCCGTCCGCCTGAACGGCCAGTGCGGCTTTCAGCCGGTCGTTGATGATGAGGGGAACTCCGGCTTTTTCCGTTACGGCACGCAACCGCTCCGCATCACGAAGAAACACCTCATCGGTTTCCGTCTTGTTACGATACTGGATGATTCCTGCGCCTCCCCGAAGCACGGATTCGGCAACCGACACAATGGATCGGTCTCTGATCCACTCCTTGTCGATAATGACATAAACCGACCAGTTTACAGAGTGTATATTCAAATTGGACATGATTTTTCAGGAATTAATATTCCACTCCGCGCCTGCCGGAGACTCCTTCGGCAAATGGATGCTTGATACTGAGTATTTCGCTGACCAGGTCCGCGATCCGGATCAGTTCGGGATGAGCGCGCCGGCCGGTGAGCACCAGCTCTAAAGAAGCCGGCCTGGATCGAATCAGTTCCAAAACTCTCTTCAGGGGAACCAGTCCGTAATCGACCGCCACATTGATCTCATCGAGGATCAGCATATCCGGAGGGCTTGTCTTCAACGCTTCACGGGCCACGGCCATGCCTTCGGCTGCGAGTTTCAGGTCATTTTCGGACGGTTTTCCTTTCCGGACGAAATCGGGCGAACCCGTTTGGATCAGCGTCAGATTCGGCACGGATCCGGCAATACGGATCTCGCCATAATCTGCCGAGCCTTTCATGAACTGGATCATCAGGACCTTCCAGCCCTGACCGCATGCGCGCAGAGCCAGACCCAGAGCGGCTGTGGTCTTGCCCTTTCCTTCGCCGGTATATACCTGCACCCGTCCACGGCGGGCGCAGGCAGAACCGTCTGTCTTTGAATTGTTTTCGGTTCCGCGGATCACGCTTCACGCTGCTTGATCGCCATTCGGGCAGCCAGGGCGATGGAATAAAATTTCGAATCTTCGGTATCCGCGCGGGACGTCAGAACAACCGGAGAACGGGTTCCCATCACCACACCGGCCATTTTCGCACCCGCGAATATGGTGCAGCATTT
This sequence comes from bacterium, assembly GCA_011388275.1. GTDB lineage: Bacteria > Zhuqueibacterota > QNDG01 > QNDG01 > DSAB01 > DSAB01. The sequence goes on from DSAB01000019.1 coordinate 51,430, forward strand.
GTAAAATGTGTTGGCCGACTCGATATTCGGAAAGAGCAGCACATCCGCGTCACCGCAGATTTCGCTTTCAAGCCCTTTCTTCGTGCAATGTTCCGGCGACAGGGCGACATCCAGTGCCAGAGGCCCGTCCACGATCGCATGCGGAATCTGTTTTCGATGCCCCATAGTGGCCAGCACCGCGGTTTCCACTGAAGAGGCGACTTTGGGACTGACAGCCTCGGAGGCCGAAACCAGGGCCACTTTGGGATTTTCCACGCCCATGGCTGCGGCGACCTGAACAGCGTAAGAGATCATCTTCAGTTTCTGTTCGAGACTCGGAAGCGGAATGATGGCCGCATCCGTGATCAGCAGGAGCCTGGGATATTGCGGAATGCCCACAACAGCCATGTGGCTGAGCAGTTCTCCCTTGTCGAGAAGTCCGGTGTTCTTGTTGAGAATGGCTTTTAAATAATCGTCGCTTCTGACCAGCCCTTTCATTAAAATATCCGCCTCGCCGCTTCGGACCAGGCTGACCGCCTTTGTCGCGGCTTCAGCCGGTGTCTTGCAGTGTTCGATGGGCAAATCGTCCGGATCGAGTTCCCTCTCATGAACGATGCGTTTAATGACCTCTTCATCGCCCACCAGAACGGCTTTGACGAATTTTTTACTGACAGCCCGATGAACAGCCAAAATCGTATCCTCATCCTGACCCGCGGCCACGGCGACTGTGGGAATGAACGCTCCCGACGGAAACCCGGCCAGCCCTTCCAATGTCTTTATCTGTTCCAAAATGACCTCCCACTCGAACTTTGATCAGTATTGATTCGCCTCTTCCTCCCCTTTCAGGACTCTCAGCGCGCCCAGAGCCAATGACCGCATCTCTTCCTCTCCGGGGTACACCATCAGCGGCGCAATCCATTCCACCCTTCCACGGATCCAGTCAACGAACATTTCATCCCGGGCCAGTCCGCCGGACAGAACAATACAATCAATGCGTCCTTTCAGGACCGAGGCACAGGCTCCGATCTCTTTTGAGACCTGATAGGCCATGGCTTCATAATACAGCAGCGCTTGCGGATCGCCTGTTTCAACCCTTCGGCTCACATCCCGCATATCGTTCGTGCCGAGATAGGCGACCATGCCGCCCCCTCCGACCAGATATTTCTTCAGTTCCTTCTCGTTGTACCGGCCGGAAAAACACAATTCGATCAGCTGTCCGGCGGGAACTCCGCCGGCCCGCTCGGGCGTAAAGGGACCGTCTCCGTTCAAAGCGTTGTTCACATCGATGACACGACCGTTTCTATGGGTTCCAACGGATATTCCCCCACCCAAATGCACGACAATCAGGCTGACTTCCTGGTAACTTTTTCCCAGTTCTTTCGCAGTCAGCCTGGCCACTGCCTTCTGATTGAGCGCGTGAAAAATGGACCGACGCTCGATATTCGGAATTCCCGAGAGCCGGGCCAGAGGCTCCATCTCATCCACGACAACCGGATCGACGATAAAAGCCGGTCTGTTCACATCCGCAGCCAATTCGTGGGCCAGTAAGGCGCCGAGATTGGACGCATGCTCGCCCCATTCAGCCTCATGAAGATCATCCAGCATTCTCCGGTTCACGGCGTAGGTACCGCCAGGAATTGGTCTGACCAGCCCCCCCCGGGCGACAACAGCGTCGAATTGATTCAGTGAATACCCTGCTTCAGTCAGGGTTTTTTCGATCATTCGGCGCCTGAATTCATGCTGATCCGCAATATGCTGAAACCCGGACAGCTCCTCGGCCGAATGATCGATATTTCGGGACAGCACTTCCGATTCGTCTTCAAAAACGGATATCTTGGTCGATGTAGATCCTGGATTGATAACCAGAATGATTTTTTTACCGGGCATGAAATTTCCTTCAGTAAACCAGAGATTCTTCTTCCTTTCTCAGAACACGCAGGGCGCCGAGGGCCAGTGATTCGAGTTCATTTTCTCCGGGAAATACCATCACTTCAGCCAGGAAACCGACACGCTCCCGTATCCATTCCACCATCATTTCAGAGCGGGCGACTCCTCCGGTAAGGCATATTCCGTCCACGTCTCCTTTCAGGACCGTGGATGCCGCACCGATCTCCTTGGCGATCTGGTAAGCCATGGCCGCATAAATCAGTCTGGCCTCTTCGTCACCGCTCTGTATCCGGGCTTCCACTTCCCGAGTATCATGAGTGCCCATATAGGCCGTCAATCCTCCGTTTCCCACCAGCCGTTTCTTCAGTTCCTCGTAAGTGAATTGCCCCGAAAAACAGAGTTTGACCAGTGAGGAGCACGGCAGAGAGCCCGCACGCTCCGGCGAAAAAGGACCGCCTTCGTTGGCATTGTTGACATCGATGATTCGTCCTTTCAGCAAAGGACAGATCGATATCCCGCCTCCCAGATGCGCGACAATCAAATTGATTTCGGAAAGCGGTCGTCCAAGCTGAGCGGCGGCTTTTCGCGCCGTGGCCTTTACATTGAGAGCATGAACCAGGCTGACGCGCGGTATCTCGGGAATTCCGGAAATTCGGGCCACTTCATCAAATTCATCCACTGAGACAGGATCGACAAAAAAAGAAGGGATTCCCGCGGGTTCGGCCAACCGGAAAGCGAGGACCGCCCCGATATTCGAGATATGATCGGCCTGAACCCGGTTCTCCTCGATGTCCCGAAGCAGCTTTTCATC
>DSAB01000056.1 GCA_011388275.1 bacterium
ATTATGAGTCAAATAAAATCATTGTTTTATATGATTTTATTTGACTCTCAACAGTTCCGTGAATTATTCGGGTTATCCCGACTTTCAATCCTATCTTTTCTATTTATGAATAAGTCGGGTTAACATTCAAAATTAAAAATTTATCATTCTCTTTCCCGCCCCTCACTTTGCGCTCTGCTTTTTTCCATCCATGCAATCATGCAGTCATGCATATTTTGTGTCTGTGGTCTGTGGTCCGTGGTCCGTCGTCGCGGCCGCCAGGCCGCAAAAAAAGCCCGACGGAACGTTCCGCCGGGCTGAAAATGGCGTCCCCAAGGGGACTCGAACCCCTGTTGCAGGGATGAAAACCCTGAGTCCTGGGCCACTAGACGATGGGGACAAAAAATGTTTAAAAGAACCGGTTCGAATCACTCAACACTTCATGGGGTGAGTAGAGGGACTCGAACCCTCGGCCTTCAGGGCCACAACCTGACGCTCTAACCGGCTGAGCTATACCCACCATAGAGGCGAATAATTTAACATATTCCCCCATCCAAATCAAGTGAAAAATGAAATATCATTGAAAAACCCGGCCTGTTTACCAGACCGGGCCCATCAGGTTCCAAATATACCCGGAATGCCGGATATCTCCTCCCCCTTAATCCTATCTAATTGGTCAGCGAATGCACGTGCGGCCGGGGATCCTTGACCGGCTGATAATGTTTGCGTTTGATCTCGTCTTCCAGAAATCCAATTCGTTTACCCAGGATGGTGTTCTCGCTGCATAATTTGGTTCGGGCGCTGCAAGCGAGACCGGCCATTCCCAGCATGCCGAACATGCCTCCAACGACAAATGCGATAATATAACCCACCATAATGACTCCCGATCAGCTTTTCAACACATTTCCCTTCCATAGGAGAGGGATCTTCAGTGGGTTATCCAGCAAAAAGCATACCGGATAAAACAGGCTGGAAAACAGCCGGTGAAACCGGTTTTAACGGAACATTTTTTCACAGACAGGAAGGAATTGCCGGACCGAAAGGCCGTAACTCGTGATTCGTGATTCGAAATCCGAAATGCTTCCTTTGCCTCCGGCGGGCTACTTAATGCGGTCCTGCGGACCGCGACCACGGACCACAGACCGCGGACCGCAAGCGGCCTTCGGCCGCGACGATGGACCATCGACCATCGACTATGGTCTATCGTCTATCGTCAGAACATCGTCTACCGTCCATCGTCTATGGTCTAATAACAGGGCGTTCGCTCGGCTCGCGTTCACGAGACGGCCATTTTTCTGAGGCCGGGATAAAACAAACCGGTCTTTTTCTTGCGCTCTGCACTTCGCGCTTTGCGCCACGCGTCTTTTCAATCCGCAATCCGCGATCCGAAATCCGAAATGCTTTTCTACCGTCTTTATCCCTCACGTTTTTTAAAACTTTTTCCCTCCTCCGTCGTCTTATAAGTAGACCAAAAAACAGACAAGGAAAAAACATGACCGACGGCGCCCTGGTGAAGCGGTATTTAAATGGAGAAACACAGGCTTTCAACACCCTGGTCTGGCGGTATGAGAAACCTCTGTATAATTTCATCCTGAGAAACATGGGCAACGAAGACACGGCCAGAGATCTTTGCCAGACGGCGTTTATCCGCATGTTCAGACAGCTGAAGCGTCTGCGCGATCCTGAAAAGTTCGCGCCGTGGATGTATCGAATCGCCCTGAACCTGTGCCGCGATGAATTCAAGAAGAAAAAGAACAAAAAATTTTTCTACCTGGACGAAAATCCCGGAGATCATTCGGCCAATACAATGACAAATATAGCCGACGAAAACACTCCTTCCCCCGAGGATCTCTGTCATCAGGAACAGATCACAGAGATACTCAAACGCTCCCTTTTGGGGCTGCCTGAAGAACAGAGAGTGGTGATTATCATGAAACAATATCAGGGATTGAAATTCACGGAGATCGCCGATATTCTGGAGACGCCCGTCAACACCGTCAAGTCCCGTCTTTACAGCGGCTTGCGGGGTCTCCGGCAGATACTGGAAGAATCCCGATTCAACAAGGAGGTTCTTTTCCATGAAATGTAACGAGATGCCTGAAATCCTCGTCACTTATCTTTACGATGAGTCGACGCAGGAAGAAGCCAAAAAGGTCAGGGCTCATTTGAAAACATGCTCCCGGTGTCGAAAATCATTCGAAGAACTGAAACAGACGTCCGGTCTGCTGAGCCGCTGGGAAGACCAGTCACCCGGGATCAGCCTGGTATTCGTAAATGAGCCCTTCGCCCGATGGAAATCCTGGAAAGAACATTGGAATTCGATCGGATGGACACGCCGCCTCTCACTGGCCCTGCCGGTCCTGGCGGTCTGCGTTTTGCTGGTTCTCAGCGCCCTGAATTTCCAGGCCCGGTTGGACAACGGCCGTTTTGAGATCGGTCTCAGCCTGTGGCCCCACCCCCAGGGCGTGTCCAGTGAGGATCTGCAATCTCTGCTGGTCGATTTCCGCCGGGAGACCCTGCAGCTGACATCCCAGCTTCTGGACGAAAGAGAATTCCGGCAGAATCAGGCCGTCACCAGCCAGCTGGTCCGTTTCGCCCAGGATATTGAACGCCAGCGCGTCCATGATCTGATGCTGGTCGGCCAAGGCCTGGAGGGCCTGCAGTTCAGCACGGAAAAAAGGCTGGATCAGACCAGTGAAGTGCTTCGCCGCATGATTCAGCTCGCCAACTTTAACCCGGACGGCCGCTGAATGCACACAGCGGCCCTGATCCATTATAAGGAGCAGACCATGAAACGATTAACCACAATCAGCATGATCGGCCTTCTCGCCTTTTCCGCAGGCGCCCTGTCCCAGATCGCGGATAGGGACCGTTTCGAACGGGATTTGCGAATCATGGAAGGCATTCTCGACAAACTCGTTTCAGAGAATCGGCAGAATCTTCCCTTCAGCAAAGCCCGAGGATTCTATCTGGACAATTTCGGTGTCATTTTTCAGCTGGACCATTCTTCCGACATCCCCCGGTTCATAGTCCGGGTACCAAATCAGGATCTCCAGGTCTCCCTCGAAAAAATGAAAAAAGATCGGGAGGAGATGGAAAAACAGATTCAAAAACAGGTGTCCGCCGCCGAAGAAGTGCGCGAGAAAGTCATCGTGAAGACCCGTGAAAACCTGAGAAACTGGTTTGAATTTGAGAAAGCCGACACGCTCGACGATCAGGAACGGGCCGAATTGCGTAAAAAAACCCTCGAAAACATGGAAGAAAACATCCGCGTGTTCTTCAGGAACTACGCCTCCTCCATCTCCCAGCTGAACGAGCAGGACCGCATCGCGGTCATCGTCCGGCTGAAAGACTGGCATCCATTGATGAAATTCAACGCGTATTTATCCGGCGGAGCTTCCCGTGCCGACATCATGCGGTTCCGCAGGGGTCAAATCAGCGAACAGCAGTTCGATTCTCTGGTTGAATTTCATTTGATCGACGAAACATCGGACCTTTCCTCGGATATCGAAATCATGCGTGAAGTGCTTAAACGAGGTCTCGAATCCGGCTCCTACCGGGTGGCCAATCTTCAGAATGGCCTTTATCTGGACGGATTCGGCGTGGTTTATTCCATGGAGATACCGTCTCTGTCATATGTCCGCGAGGGAAGCAGTCTCTTTTCCATTGTGATCGATAAAAACAGTTACGCCCTCAAATCCAGGGAAGAAAAAGAATACCAGGCCCAGACTGAAAAGAAAGAGAAAGAACGGGATTTCATGGATCAGATAGCTGCCAGGGAGAAACGCTCCAAAGAAGAACAGGAAAAAATGGAGCAGAGGAAAAAAGATTTCTTGAACAACCTGAAATCCGATCTCATCGAGCTGGCGGGTTCCTATGGACACACGTTGCGCCTCGAGCCGGACGAGTGGATGGTCATCACAGCCCATATAAACGGACACACCTTTTGGCCGGGCGGCCGAAAAGCAGGCCCCACCCATATGACCCTGCAGTTCAAAAAGAAAGATCTGGACGCATTCCATACCGGCGGCCTGACCGAAGAAGCTTTTCAAAAACGGGTTATTGTTCGTTCTTTCTGATTCACCCTCCCTCCATCTTCACACACCCGGTCCAATCATAAATGGACCGGGTTTTTTTATTGCTTGGATGGATTTTTTTTTCTATTTTGCGGCTAACCATTCTTATCCGATAAGTGTCTTACTGAATGAAAAAGGGATGTATGAGCGGAAACGACGTGAATGAACTCGTTCGAAGAGCCCAGGCGGGTGAAGCACAGGCTTTCGAAACCCTGATGCGGACTTATGACAGGCAGATACTGCATCTGGCGTATCAAATGCTGGACAATACCATGGATGCCGAAGATGTCACTCAGGAAGTGTTTATGCGGGCTTACAGACGGCTGTCCGATTTCAGGTTTGAAAGCGAGTTCTTTACCTGGCTTTATAGAATCGCGGTCAACTGTGCCATCAGTGCCAGGCGCCGCCGCCTGAGGAACCGGCATGCCTCTATTGACCGCAGCGATACAGCCGCCGATTCCTTCGAACGAAGATTGAAGGATTCCGGTCACGAACCGGACAAACAGATGATTCAACAGGAGATCCGCGAGACTGTGGAAAAGCACCTGGACAAGCTGCCGATCATGCAGCGGGTCGTATTTTTCCTTCGGTTCATGGAAGATTTCAAAATCCGGGAGATCGCCGAAATTACGGGAAGTTCCGAAGGAGCCGTAAAAAACTCGCTTTTCCGCAGCACCCGAAAAATGCGGAAACATCTGGCGCATTTGATTTAATCATAAGCAAGAAGGATGACTGTCATGCGATCCAAACATCCGACACAGAAACAGATTATGTTATACGCCCTGAATGAAGCCGACCCGGGATGGGAAAAGCCCATGGAGCGGCACCTGAAACAATGCTCGCAATGCCGGAATCTTCTGAAGCAGAACACCAAAATGGCTGAGCTCTGTTCCCTGTATAAAAAGGAGCTTCCCGCCGGCTCTCTGATCCGGGTGCGGAATCGCCTGAGTGCATCTCTGGTATCCACTGTTCAAACCGGGGACAAACCCGGCCGCGTCACAGGCGCGTGGTTTCTGCCGTATCCGGCGCTTCAGGCCGCCGCGGCCGTGGTTCTTCTCGCCCTGGGCGTTCTCATCGGCCGGTTCGGACTGCCGCCTTCCACTCCCTTGACCTCCCTGGATCCTTCTTCTCCTCCGGGCCTCGCAGCTCTTCTTGAGATCGTTCCGGCAGCGGACAACAATGAAGTCCGGATTCAGTATCAAACTCTGGTCAACCACCGGCTGGCCGGGGATGATACTCGAAAAGATATTGTCCGTCTTCTCTGCTACGCACTGCTTCACGACAGCCGTGACCAGGTCCGCCTGACCGCGCTGGAGAGGCTGGAAAAATCCGTTAACCGCGAGATGGTTCAGGAAGCCCTTGTCGGAGCCGTAAGAAAGGATATCAATCCGGGCGTTCGCTTGAAAGCCATCCGCCTGCTCAGGACACGGAAGACGGACGAATCGCTGAAATCCCTGTATCTGTACGCGCTTTTTCAGGATGGCAACAGCGGTGTGCGAATGGAAGCGCTGCACGCGCTGCTCGAACTGAATGATCCGGACATCCGGCCAATTCTTGAGAAAAAAGCCGCAGAGAATGAATACATCCATTCTCTGCTCATGCGTGAAAAAAACATCCCTTTTTCAACGAGTGATATATGACTTTAGATTTTCAACCAACAGGGAGGACCCCATGAAACGCTATCCGATTATCCTTTTTTTCTGTTTTCTCGGTTTGAGCATTCAGGCTCAGGACCTGCGCAAACAGGGAAGATACTGGGTTGGAACCATTAAGAAGACTTTTCAGGTCGAACCAGGCGGCACCCTTCACATGGATAAAGTGAGAGGAGACATCGTCATCGAAGGTTGGGAAGGTCGGGAAATCATCGTCCATGAAACAAAACGCATGGACATTTTCAGCGAGAAAGAAGCCCGGTCCGCCATGGAAGAAGCCGAGAAAGGATACCGGCTGGAAAACAACATCCTGTTCATCGGAGGCGACGGATTCGATCGCAGCTGGATTAAAAGCCGGTTCGAAATTCAAATTCCCCGTTCCTTTGAAGTGGATGTCAATACTCGGGGCGGTTCCATCCAGATCACGCGAATAGACGGCACCGTAACAGCCTCCAGTGGCGGCGGCGAGCTGCAATTTATTGATATGGGCGGAAAAGTTGAAGCCAGAACAGGCGGCGGAAATATACGAGTTGAACAGGCCCGCGACCTGGTGAATGCCAAAACAGGCGGCGGGGATATTCAGGCAACCGATTGCGCCGGCAGTCTGAAAATCGTAACAGGAGGCGGAAAGATTTATCTGTTGAACACAGGAGAAGCCAGTGTCACCACCGGCGGCGGTGATGTGGACATCCGCGGTGCGGCCGGCAGCACTCAGGTGAAAACCGGCGGAGGCAACATCAGCATCACGGACGCAAAAGGCGATGTGACTGTCACCACCGGCGGCGGAGCCATCAATATCAAAAACATCGAAGGCGATTTCTCCGTGAAAACCGGCGGAGGAGCCATCATTGCCAGAACCATAGCCGGAGCTTTGCAGGTCCGCACCGGAGGAGGAAATATCAACCTGAAGGATATCCAGGGCAGCATCGATGTGGCCACAGGCGGCGGAAATGTGGACGCGGAAATCACGCTCACAGACTTCACCAGACCCCATTCGGTGAAAATCGTGACAGGAGGCGGAGATATCGGTTTGTCCATTCCCGGCAGAATGCCTGCCACGATTTCCGCTGTAATCCGTTTTTACCGCCGGACCTGGGAAGATTACAAAATCACTTCGGATTTTCCCCTGAAACAGAATACATACGAAGAGGGACGCTATACAATCATCAAGGCGGAAGGAGAAATCAACGGAGGAGGCGAAACCGTTGATTTGAAAACGGGGGGCGGCAACATTCGAATCAAATCCCTGAAATAATCCTGTTTCAGATCTTCGAAAAAAGGCGGGTTCATTGACCCGCCTTTTTTGTTTCATCATGATACGTTTTTTCATGTTGATACAATTCATGCACAACGATTGGAAGAATGAAAGATTGGACAGGACACGGTATCCGGCTTGACAGCCCGCTGTCGAGGGATCTATTCGATCAGAAACCTGTTTTGTATGAAAAAGACTAATATACTGTTTTAACTATATTTATCGAACATAATAGGAGTCAATATTTTGTCTTTCCCTCGAAATAAAACATTAAATAAAATATTATTTGAAACCCGAACACTTATTACCGAGTTGTAACAATAGATGGCATGTTTTTTGTATAATATGAAATAAGAAAAGAGACTTTTTCGAGTCGATTCAGTGACTCAAAAAAAACAAAATCCCCCTAAGGCGCCCCCGACGGGAAACTGGCGATGAAAATCAATACCTGTCGGGGGTTTTTATTAATCGCCTGTTTAAACCCTATCTTTTGTTTAATCGATTACACGGTTACTACTTGACAGAAATAGTTAAAAATTGTATATTTTTAAATACATAAAAAACCATGCGGAGGGGGACATGAATTCTCGATTTCGAATATTGATTCCCGCGTTGTTGGCAAGCCAAATGGCTTTCGCGAAATATCAGCAAGGCCAATTGACCATTGCGCCGTACTGCAGCGGTATCAAGCTCATAGGCGGATCAACAGACCGGTCCACAATTCAATACGCGGCCGGGCTGACCCTGCGTTATGCTTTCTCTCCGTTTCTTTCCGGAGAAATAAACGGCGGTATGGGGTGGGTGCGTCCGCGAACCAGCGATTCACATTTTCAAGTCGATCCCCTTTACCCGTATCGAACTCTGCTTTATCCCTGGAGCGCCACCCTGCGTCTCCATCTTCTGCCCAGGCGCGGATTTGTCCCTTTCATTGGACTGGGCGCAGGTTTGACCTATTGGGATTTACGGGACATCTCCCAGGGAGATAAATTATCACCTTTTCCTCCTCCGGGGGAAACAGTGTATGGCTTGAAAAACAATCTCACCATGCAGGCCTCTCTGGGTTTTACACTTTTTCTGTCCCGTCATTTGAATATGGAAATTTCCACTCGCTATTCACATCTCCTCGATCAAAAGATCGACAATATAGGCCTTGATGACGCGAACAATGGAATAGCCGAAATAAGGCTGAACCTGGGCTATTCACTGGGTGTATCCGATGATAAGGACAAAGACATCACCCATTATTACATGGATCCTCGTTATCAGACCGAAGAAAGCGAGCCTGTCAAAGAAAGATTTCCAGAGCTGGAGAAAACTGAACCCCCCGATACCACAGTCATTCCTCCTGAAACCGAAAAAGAAACGGCAGTAACAGAGACCGTCAAAGAAGAAGTGCCTCCCCCTCGCGAGCCCTCTCCCGCCAGACCGGTCTTCGAACCGGGAAGATCGCTGGTCCTTCCCGGCATCTCTTTCCAGTCCGGCAGTACGGTATTAACGGAAAATGCGAGACGCATACTGAATCTTGTTGTTGAATCAATGCAGGACTATCCCGACATGCGGCTTGAAATACGCGGATTCACCGACAGCGTTGGCAGCGCCACATTAAACCTCAACCTTTCCCAGCGACGTGCCGAAGCCGTGCGAGACTACCTGGTGAGTCAGGGTATCGCTTTTGATCGCCTCGTAGCGGTCGGGTATGGAGAAGCGGAACCGGTCGCATCCAATGCCACACCCGAAGGCCGCGCCAGGAACCGACGGATCGAATTTATTCGGATTGAAGAGTAGGAATCGAAAGAAATAAAAACGTGAAGCGCCCGGTGTAAGATAAAACAAGAATCTTTTCTTTTTTATCTTATCATCTCACGTTTTGATTGAATTACGCCATTCGATTGTCTCTCTATGCTTTGCGTCACACAGTCTGTTCTTCTGCAGCCTCCTGATCCACCACCAGGCCAGAACACATCCGGCCGCATAATGGGGAAAATCCGGCCATGAAAAATGCGTGCCGATGAGCGCTCTCCCCACAAATGTGCTTCGGATTGTTTGCAAGACAGGCGGATGCCACAATTGAAGAATCTCCAGAGCGCAGGTTACGAGGAATACCCACAAAGCCACGCGAAAAGCTGATATCCGGGGCCATATCCACGAGACAACCGCGCTCCAGAATAGCACATAGACAACTCCGCCTGCGTGATGGTTCATCCAGCGGGTATAAGGTTCTGATGTCCATTTGGTGGCCAGACCCACAGGAATAAGGATGAGTATGACCAGGAACAACCGGCGCCGGTATGGTCCGGTCCAGTGGCGCTTTTCAAGGCATTCTTTACTTTTCTGCATGCAGGCCTCAAGAGCTCAACAGGGCATTACCGATGGATTCCATTATTCTCATGCCGTTATCCTCCCTGTTCAGGATTCGGTTTCTGATAAGATAGAACATTTGAGAAAAGAACTCAAGTGCTTTCATCGGCGCAGAGTACCGATGGATCTTTCAGAAATCCGGACAAAGGTTTTCTCTTGCGAAAAACCGCGATATTAATTATCTTTACCAAAGGTCAGAATGAACCACTCCGTACGAAAAAACCTGTTCAGTATAATAAAACAAAATCCCGTGGCTTGACCAAGCCTGATCAAGCATAAAAGGAGGATCATTCAACCCATGGAACATACCTATAAGGAACTCAAGAAAAAAACACTGGCTGATCTGAAAAAGATCGCGGGCGAAATGGAGAACGAGGCGGTTCAGGGATACACCCAGATGAACAAGGATCATTTGCTGGAAGCGATCTGCATAGCCCTGAATATCGACATGCACGAGCATCATGAAGTGGTCGGAGTGGACAAAGTCAGGATCAAGGGGCAAATCAAAAAACTGAAAAAAGAGCGGGACAAAGTACTCGAAACCAAAGATTCCAAAAAATTAAAAGAAATAAGGAAGAAAATAAAGAGTCTGAAAAACGAACTGCGCCGCGCTGCCGTATAGCATCAGGAGCACTGTATAAAAAGGGGCCGCATCCTCTGTAATGTTCCATCTAGCATGTCAGGTGAAAAGCCCCCAGAACCGGGTCCTTGATCAGAACCAGGCGGTTGTATATTTTCACCGCTTTTTCCGTAGAAGCGGCGTGAACCGTCCAGCCCTCTTTCTCCAATCGTTCAAGCACTTCACTATCAATACGCATCATGCCGAACTTGCCGGTTCCAACAACCAGATCGCCCTTTGGGCTTTCGTGAACAGGTGACAGATCGGCCCACTGAAGCCGATGCCCCCTCTCCCGTATCCAGGGCGTATGCACACCTGACGGCGTCAGGATCAGATCTTTATCGTACAACCTTCCGTCTACGACCATATTCCCAAATTGATACCGATCGATCATGTCTCTTTCCCGGCGTCACGTCGGCTGTACAGACAGCCGCAATAATTCTGACGGTACAGACCTTCTTCGCGGCTGATCGCACAGCTGATTTTAAAACCGTCCTTCTTCTTGAAATCCAGCGCAAGAAATTCCACTCCATATCGCCCGGCCAAATCCATGCCGATCGGATGAATCAAAGACGCCTTCTTGTGAGGACTGATGGTCAGGGTTGTTGAAAACGCGTCCATTCCTTTGCGAGCCGCCGTAATCGCCGTCTGTTCCAGCCGCAACCTGTAACAGATCACACAGCGCTCGCCCCCTTCCGAATCCTGCTCGTGATTTTTAATCGCCCGATTCCAGCGATCAAAGTCCGCAGCATTCTGCAGAAGCGGGAATTTCCATTTTTCAGAGAGAGCGATCATCTCGTTCAGACGCGCCCGGTGCTCTTCTTCAGGCTGAATATTGGGATTGTAAAAAAAGACCATCACGCGATACGATTCAGAAAGCATTCGAACAGGATGAGTCGTGCACGGCGCACAGCATCCATGAAGGAGAAGGGACGGTTTTCTGCTCATTTGGATTACTCTACACGAACGCAATGATTCAACGGCCCATGACCCTTACCCAAAGGCAGCCCCTCCCGAATAGCGGCTGTAACATACCTCTTGGCGGCATGAACGGCCTCATTGAGCGGATTTCCCAGCAACAGGCAGGCCAGAACAGCCGCCGAATAGGTGCATCCTGTGCCGTGTGTGTTCGAAGTCTTGATTCGCGGCGCGGAAAACCGTGAGAACCGATCTCCATCGAACAGAATGTCCACCGCATCTTCGGTTAAATGTCCGCCCTTCACCAAAACCGCTCCGCATCCGAGACGATGAATTTCAAAGGCGGCCCGCTTCATGTCTTCAAAGTCCCGAATTTTGACTCCAGACAGGATTTCGGCTTCAGGAATATTGGGAGTGACCAGAGTGCTGAGAGGTATCAGGTCGGCTTTAATGGATTTGACACCCTGCTCCTCGATCAGCGCGTCGCCCCCGGTGCTGACCATGACCGGATCAACCACGACTATGGCGATGGCATTGTCGCGCAGTTTTCCGGCAACTTCCTGAATGATGGCCGTTGACCCCAGCATGCCTGTTTTCAGACCATCCACTCCGATATCCGTCATCACGGCTTCAAACTGGAGACCCACCAGGCGGGGGGATATATATTCGATTCCGTGCACACGAACCGTGTTCTGGGCGGTCACCGCCGTAAGCACGCTCATTCCGTAAACCCGAAAAGCGGTGAAAGTCTTGAGATCCGCCTGGATTCCGGCACCTCCGCCGGAATCCGAACCCGCGATCGTCAAAGCTCTGAGTATCATCGTATTGTTCCCAAAAGATAGAAGGCAGAGCGAGTCTCTGCCTTGTTCTTAAAACATTTTAGCAACCGTGAACCGGATGAGTCAGGCTTCAACAATCGCGTCAACCGGACAAACCTCCACACAGGCACCGCAATCCGTACAGATTTCCGGATCGATGGTCGAAATCTCTTCACCTTCCGTAATGGCTTCCACAGGGCATTCGGCGATGCAGGCTCCGCAGTTGATGCATTCTTCGGTTATTTTATGAGCCATCTGTTTCTCCTTTAGTGATAGAACCGGCATGTTGATCAAGATCGCGTTAATATAATAAACTGTGTTTTGAAAGTCAACCGGTTTCACAGGCCGGATCACACCCGCCAGGCTTCCAGTGTTTCCTCATCCAGCGGGCGAACGACGCGCACGCCCCTCCTCGCTCCCTCAAATACGATGCGTCTTTCATCCCGTCGCGGCCCGCTGTATCGGGCTGTGATGGATGCCGCGCAGTCGATATCTTCATCCGACAACAAACCATCCGCCAGAACCAGAGGCCCCTTGTGGTCTTCCGGATGGAATTTCCAGTATCCTTCGAATGACTCCAGAATTCGATTCTCTTCTTCATGCCTGCCCACGACAACATGAATTCGTTCATGGGGCCAGAGGTGGCGTCCCACACGCATGAGCCGCAGAACCGGCACGGTCAATTGTTCCTTTCCGCGAATGCGCAGGAACATTTTCACACGACCCGCGTATTCAGGATCTGTCAAAATACAGCCGCCTGCCGGTGTGGAATACCCGTGTATGCCCATCTGCCTTGCCAGCCGTATCTGCTCTTTTCGGGAACGGCCGGCAATGCCCCGCAATTTCTCCCGGTCCACCCAGCCCTCTGTTTCCGGAATGGTCGGGGGCAGGCGCAGCGCGGAAAGAGGACGCAGAATCAGGCCGCGCAGTCCGGAAGCCTTGTCGATATGAAAAAGCACGGGTTTGGTCTGGGACATGGGACGCTGACCGACCACTTCGCCGGTGATCAGGAAACGCGCGCCCATCGATTCCATCAGAGTTCCGGCATGCCTGATCATGAACAAATGGCAATCGATGCAGGGATTGACTCCGGATCCGTAACCATGGGGCGGATCCTTCAGTACAGGCAAAAACGCTTCCGAAATATCGATGAACCGGACGGGAATGGATTGAGAATCGAACAGAGCCCGCATCTTCTCCTGCCGTTCCCGATCCGCCTGAATGTCAAAACTAAACAGGTAGGTGACCCCCTGGACTTCAACGTCCTGATCCTTAATCAGTCTGGCTGCCAACAGACTGTCCAGTCCCGACGAGACCAGGGCCAGCGCTATGACTGGATGATTGTGTTTCCCCGGGCCGGCCACTTTCACTCCGCGCTCTTGCCGACCGGGGTTTTTTGTTTGATAAGATCCTCATCGCTTTCCTGCAATTCCGAGACATGCAGGTCGAGTTTCTCGAAGTGAATGCCGCTGTATCGTTCGATATTGCCGATGATATACTGATGCAGACCGGCCATGACATCGGGCAGTTTCATCCCATAAGGAGCCGACACATTGACTTCCAGTTCATGGCCGTTTATCTTCGGTTCGATGCTGATCTTTCGAATACGCATGGAGGGTTCATATTCCTGAATACAGTGCATCACCATCTGGCTCAGGGCATTCTCGGAGATGGAGAGCACCCCCTTCCGGCTGTAAGCGGGCTGGACCACGGTTTTCTCAACTATTCTTTTTTTCCAGAAACTGTAGGGATGCCTCTTGACAAGAAAGCGAATCGTATCCAGAATCCGGTGAGCCGGATCTTCCCTGACCTCAATCACCGGAACAGGAATCACATGCTTGCCCCTCATGCGCCGGCTGTCACGCGCGCTGGCGATCTCATCCCGGGTCGCGATATCCTGAATATAGATCACTTCATCCGGATAAGGAAGGCCCAGGCGCTCCACGACCCGGCCTATCATCTTTTCCGAAGTCCCCAGAACGAGAATGGACCGGAACTTCTCCCTGCTTAGAACATCATGCACCTCTCGTGCGTGATCGGGATCATCGAACACGGCTCTCTTGATCGCGGTTATTCGGTTCTTCTCCCGCTTGGCCGAACGTCCGGCAAGAATTCTTTGATCCCGGATCAACAGTCCGTCATCGATGATCAGATCGATACCGCGTTTTTCAGTCAGAAGCTTGGCCCGAAAGCTCTTTCCGGTTCCTGTCTCCCCGACCAGGGCAAACACCTTTACACGCCGGATTTTGCGACGAGGTTTGAAAAATTGTTTTATTCTCTTCATGAAGTCCTGTCTATTCGCGCATCTTGCATCAATACGTTTGTCTTAATCACTTCTCCCCGTACAGACTCTCCCACCACTCCGGCTGATCCTTGAGCCAGCGGTCGAACCAGGCCAGAATGGTCTTGGTCCACTGAATCCGCTTGCCCTTCTGCATGATATGATGGTTCTGGCCTTCCACCTGAATCAATTCCACTTCTCGCCCCAGAAGCTTCAAGGCCGTGTACATCTGTATCGACTCTCCCGGCGGCACGTTTGTGTCCACAGCTCCATGGAGCAGAAGCAACGGTGTGTGAATCCTGTCCGCGTTGAAAAGAGGACTCTGATCCACGTACAGATCCCGCCGATTCCAGGGAAAACTGTTCGCCGAGGCAATGGCACTGTACAGGTATCCCCAATACCCTTCTCCCCAATAGCTGGACAGGGAGCTGATGCCCGCGTGAGAAACAGCGGTTCGAAAGGATTTGGTCTGTGTTATCAGATACATCGTCATGAATCCGCCGTAGCTGGCTCCCATGCATCCCACCCGTTTCGCATCCACAAAGGGATGCGCTTCCAGAAAACGGCGGGTCCCTTCGATGATATCGTCTGAAGTCAGCCTGCCCCAGTCATTGACATGCAGGGCGGAAAACTCCTGTCCGAATCCGACCGCTCCGCTCGGCTGAAGCACATAGACCACATACCCCATGGCCGCGTAAAGCTCCTTGGGATACCGTCCGCCGAAATCACGGGTCACCGGCGTGGTTCCCCCGTAATAATACACGATACAGGGGTATTTCTTTCCGGGATCGAAATCGACCGGATAATACACATGCCCTTCGATCTCCACGCCCCGGTGATTGATAAAGGTCCATTCCTCCACGCGGCCGAATTGAACCCTGCGGAAATTCTCTGCAGCCGGATCGGACAGAACCCGGAAACGGCGGCGCCTGAGATCCATGATATAAGCCCTTCCGGGCTGATTGGGTCCGGAGCCTGTGTACACGACCGTACGTTCCTTTTCAGCCAGATCAAACCCTTCCAGAACATCAACTCCCGTCTCAAGTTTTACAAACTCTCTTTTACCGAGATCATAACGATACACGTGTACGAAAGAACCCTCCGTCACGCTGAGATACAGGCAGGGTTCAATACGGCTCCACACGGCCTGATTCACCGAGGGGTCAAAATCACGGGTAATGGGATCGATCGAGTTTGTCTTGAGATCCACAATAAACGCCTGAGTGTCGTAGTCATTGGGAATCCTCTCCTCAGGCAGATTCCTTCCGATCCCGTTGAAGGATTCAGGACCTCCTGTAACCAGCAGTTTGTTTTCATCCGGCCCCCACTGCACCATCTTGATCCAGGGACTCGACCACAGGGTATCCGTTTTCATTGTGTTCAGGTTCAGCATAAAGAACTCGCTGTATACGTAGGGTCTTTCGGAATACTCCTGATGCTGACGCGAGAAAATCAGAAGGGAACCATCCGGACTGATGGAGTGAAGATAGGTGCTCATCTCTCCAGCGGTCAATCGCTGCCGTGTTCTGTCCTGAATGTTCAGACGATACAGATAACTCTGATTCCTGAAACCCGGCCAGCGGTCGGGCATCCCCCGAAGCCGCTTCAGCCCTGTCTGATCTTCTTTGGGTTTTTCGGTTATGCTGTAGACGATGAAGGATCCGTCCGGCGACCATGCGTGACCGCCGAAATCTTCAACACTCTCAAGAAGGGGCATCGATGTTCCCATGTCCAGATCAACCAGCCAGAGAGTGCTTTTTTCATCATGAGTCGTATAGGTAAAACGGCGGCCCGAAGGAGCCCATTGGACGCCGGAAATCCGCATACCGCCTCGAAATGTCTGAACCAGCCCGCCGTCACGCACCCGGCGAAGCTCCAGCCACGATTCTGACTTGTCCCCGAGTGAAAGACTTCGGGTGATGGAAGAAGCCGCCAGATCACCCTGGGGCGAGACAGAGACTCCTGTGATCTGAGGACTGTCCAGCAGACGGGAAAGAGTCATGTACTGTTCAGGCTTGATCGTGAGATTGGCATCCTCTTGTGTCCAGTCTTCCGGAAAACCGACCGAGACTCCCACATCCCAGCTCCCCGGGCAGGCGGGATCACGAAGAGCCTTGATCAGCACAAGATGCTTTCCGGTTTCCATTTTCAGTGTGCGGGAGACCTGTCCTCTCTGAGGATTGCCGTCTCCCTCAAAGCTGTCTGAGGTGTTTTTAACGCCCTGCGAAGCGCCGTCTATGAAAACCTCCAGGAGATGATGGGACTGAATAATCCACTCGATCTCACCGAAGCGATTCAGCTCCAGGTAAAAGGCCAGATAGGCCAAATCCGGGTTTTCACCGGACTGGGCTGGCAGACGGATACCGAGAGTATCGGTTTGCACGGGCCGCCAGACGAGCCTGTTGCGGTTCCACGGAACGCCGCCGCCCTGTTCAGGAAGCCAATGCCGGGTATCGAACTTTTCAAAGGCCAGGAGTTCTTTTAATCCCCAGACATTGCCCTGTACTCCCGGGTCTTCATGAAACGCGGGAAGCATCACGGGAACAGGCCCGATTTGAAGCCAGGTCTGAACCCTTCGATTCGTCCTGGGCCGGTCACCCCCGGTACGGGCAAAACTTCCCATACAAAGGAAAAGAGCGAAAAAGCATGCGATTCCCAAAGACCGATTCGAGCGCATATTGACTCCTTTCAGTGAGACATTCCAGCCGGATTCCGGATCATAGCCTCGATTTTCGAGACATATTCATCGACCCTGAATTTTCTTCGAAGACCGTTGGCATTCATGGAACGGACTTTGCCGAAAACCGGACGGGCGGGCCAGGCCCGGTCATGTTTGCCGAAACACCAGGCAACGCCCGCGTAACCGTTGGGGTCCCGGCCGTCCAGCTCATATTTATTGTTCATCAGCAGGGCCCAATGATAGGCTTTTTCAATATTCGGACTCCACTCCAGTATCTTCTTGCCCCAGTACATCCTCATATAACCGTGCATTTTTCCGGTCAGGCGCATCTGTTTTTGGGCCGCGTTCCAGTACGGATCATCGGTCCTGGCTTCGTCGAGCTGCTCAAATGAATAGATGGGGTGAGGATCGAGCCGATGTTCGGCCAGGGTTTTTCTGGCCCAATCCGGCAGGCAGTCTACAGAATCATACGCGGGCTGATAATGCACAAAGTTCACGCTCAGCTCACGACGTACAATCAATTCATCAAGAAATGCGTCCCGTCCCCGGGCGGGATGGTCCCACACTCTCAAGGCCACGGTGAGCGGTGAAATCTGTCCGAAATGCAGATAGGGACTCAGACCGGACTGACCCTCCAGAACCGGATCATTTCTCTCCTCGTCATAGCGGTCCAGCCTTTCATCGATGAATCGATTCAGCCTTTTCAGTGCGCAGGAAGTTCCCCCGTGAAAAAAGGGCGATGGTTTGACGGATTGATCCACGGATATTCGGCTCATGATCTCATCGGCGGACGCCGCTGATTCGCCTTTCAGATCCATGGAAAGAGAGGAGTTGCGAGGTGTGCGCGCCTCCAGAGGCTGCAGGAACGGAATCCAGCGGCGATGATGTCTGGGTCGCAATGTGCCCGCCGAATAATTCTCCTTGTCAGACACGGTCTCAACAGGCACGAGCACATCGCTCTCCACCTGAAAAACCGGACACTTCACCTTTCGGGCCGCACAGGTCCTCCAAGCCCTTTGATGGCGCAGATACCCGCAGTCCATGACAAGACAGGCGGCGCGTCCGGCCAGTTTGACGACGCCTTTGTGAGGTTCTTCGATACGCATGACCAGCCGAATGCGTCTGATCGACAGGGCTTCGGCCGTTTCCGTCAGTCCCTCGGCCATAAACCGGAAATGCCGGGCATTGGCCTCAGGATTCGATGGAGTGAGTCCGAAATAGACGACGACCGGCCGATTCATGGTATCGGCCAGGCGGATCGCGTACTCCAGCGCATGATTGTCCAAAACACGCTGGGAAGACTGCATCCAGTACAGAACATAATCACCGGAGCCTTCCGGTATACTGTTCAGCCGCTTTATACGCTCAGGCTGAATCATATTGTTCAGGATTTGGAGACCGTGTACTTTTTTCGCAATTTAAGCAGTGAAACCACATGCTGCCGTTCTTCATCCATCAATTTTTCAATGACGTCTTTGTTGGATTCCTGAACATACCTGGCCAGTTCCATAAAGAGCAGGATCGCGTCCTTTTCGAACCCAATGCCGTATTGAATGGCCTGCACAGGATCCTTGACGTTTTTGGCGAACTCATCCCCGCTCACTTCCCGGTAAAGACGGTCGTCAACCAGCGCGTTGATATAATGCTGCATCTCTTCGGGATAGGATTCGGCGATCTGACGGGATTCGAGGGTAGACCGGATGCTCTCAAATTTCCTGATATGAGCGGCTTCCCAGTCTCTCAGCTTCTGAAACAAATCCCGCAATTCTCCATCATCGAATTGGCGTGAAACCTGTTCGTAAAAATCACGCCGTGCTTTCTCCTTCTCGATACCGATGTCAACAACATCCACCAGTTTAAGTACACTCATCTTTTCGCTCCTTTCAGTAACATCAAGAATGAACCGAAATCACAATACAGCAGGGCAAGCGGCGGCTGTTCAGGCCGCTCACGGATTCAGAAAAACCATGGCGATGCAAATAGAATTCATATAGCCGATCCAGAGCCAGAGAGGCAGCAGAAGCCAAACTCTCGAAGAAAAAGGCTTGTGCAAACGAATCGCCAGGATGGTCAGCGCTATCCATTGAGAAAACAACAGAACCACAACCCTGTCGAGACTGGCCCTATAAAAATAGATCGGAGTGATCAGATGAAGAAGCCAGAAAATCCCCAGAATCCGAAAAGAGGTTCCCATATCCTTGGTTTGCGCATGCCGCCACATGCGATACAGAATTAAGGCCAGCATGATATACAAAAAAGTCCATATGGGTACATATAGCCAGGATGGGGGCATCCATGTAGGCCGATTTAAACCATCGAAAGCCGCATTGGAAGTAAAGACCCAGATGGTTCTCCAAAGAGCGGTCCCCGCGGCCGCTCCAATGCAAACCAGTAATTTGGATGCTTTGTCTTTGATCAAATCGAGTGATCCTTTCTGATCCGGTATGAATTTTGAAGCCCTTCCAGGAAAATAATCGATCAACCCTTTTTGGGAAACCATGGAACAAAAATCGGTGTCCGTCCGGCATATCGCCTGTAGGGTTCCATGTGTTGATACCGTTTCTCCAGCAATGGGACGCCGGAAACAAACCGCAAGAGAACTGTCATCAATACGGGACTGATCACAGCCGCCCATCCGCCCTGTACATTGACGGCCATCAGGAAAAGACCCCACCAGATCACCGCCTCACCGAAATAATTGGGATGCCTCGAATACCGCCACAATCCCCGGGTCATGATCGGATTGTCTTCACTCTTATAATACCGGATGAATCGATGAAGCTGATGATCCGCAGCGATTTCCACGGTCAATCCCGCAGCGGCGATCAGAAAACCCGCGGCATCCAGCCATGTTGCCGGCGGGGTAGAGCGGTTGATCAGAATAATCGACATGCCGGCCAGAATCATCAAAATCCCCTGAAGCAGGAAAATATGCGTCAGGCTTCGCAAAGGGGCCTTGTCTCCCCAGCGTTCCCTCATCTTCCGATAGCGGAAATCTTCCGGCTTCCTCCGATTTCTTCGAACGATGTGAAACACCAGACGCGAACCCCAAACCATGACAAGCAGAGTAACGGCCGCCTGTCGCCATCCAATCGCCGGACTCATCAGAAGGTTGATCAGGGCCATGAGAATGAATCCTCCGCCCCAGGCGATATCCGCCACACCATTGTTCCTTTGCTTCAACGCAACAAGATAAAATATTCCCATATAGATCAGAACACAAAGCGCGTTGACTCCCCAGGGAACCATGATCAATCTCCCCATTGGGCGGAAATACTGATCGCGCCGACACCGGCATGCGCACCGATCGTGGGTGAAATATCCATGACGTAATCCGCCTTGATTCCCAGACGTTTCTCGACCTGCTCCCTGAATGCCAGCGCGCCGCCTTCATTATGGGCGTGGCCCAGAGCCAGCCGTCGTATGGGTGTTTTTCGATGCTGTTTTTCCAACATATCGATGATTTTTTTCCGGTTGGATTTCTCGCTGAAAGCCTTTCCGGTCAGATCCGATACACCGTCTTTAAGCGAAACAATGGGTTTCAGATTCAGAATTCGGGCCAGGACTCCTTTCAGCGGACTGACACGCCCGCCGCGGACCAGGTATTTCAGAGTGGGCACACTGACAAGAATCTTTGACCGGGGCACGGCACTCCGAACGGCCATAAGGGTCTCTTCATGGGTCAGCCCCTTTTCCAGGGCTTCAGCCGCGTGCAGAACGATCAGGCCCTGAGCGGTGGATAATTGTCTGGAATCGATGACCGTGATTCTTCGCCGGTTCACGCATTTTGCGGCCTTCCGGGCCGCGTCACAGGTTCCGCTGAGACCGGAAGAAATATGAATGGAAATGACCGATTCATAGTGTTCCAGCAGGAATCGATACATCCGTTTGAACGTCTGCACAGCAGGCTGAGATGTTTTCGGAAAATCGGATAACTCGTCCAGCATGGTATAAAACCGGTCCGCGCTCAGAGTCGATTTGTCCAGAAACTGATGAGATCCGAAACTCAGATGCACGGGAATCATGTGAATCTGATACCGGTCCATCAGGTGCTGAGGCAGATCACAGGCCGAATCGGTGAGCAGAGCGACCGGAGACAGGCGTTTGAACCGGGCTTCGACCTGTCGTTTCATGTCATCGACTTTTTGATCCTGCAGGTTCCCCAAAGACCGCAGCCGATAAAACAACTCGGCGGGATCGTCGGTGTGAATATGCACTTTAATCTGTCTGGAAGAGCCCGCCACAATGAGCGAATCGCCAAAAGGATCCGCGATGCGGCGAATCTCCTCCGGATCCATGTTCTCGCCCTGCAGCACGGCCTCCGCGCAGTACCGGAGAGTCACGGCTTCATGCGGTTCGTGGATCGTTTCTTCCAGAACCATTTCCTGTTCCACAGCCGTGTCGATTTGAGAAGGATTCTTAAAGAACTCCAGCAGCCCTTCGATAAAATGGACGAACCCCTGAGCCCCTGCGTCCACAACACCGGCTTCACGAAGGACCTTAAGCTTTTTTGGCGTCTCTTTCAGGGACATCCTGGCGGCATCGAGCGAATGCGAGAACAGGTCCGTGAAACTCTCGGTTTTCGAATGCATGGCCTCCAGTGCGTTGGACCAGGCTTTCATCACCGTAAGAATGGTTCCCTCAACCGGCTTGCTCAAAGCGCGGTAGGCTTGTTCGACCCCGTTTCGGGCCGCTTCGGCGAAATCATGGGTTAAAAGAACCTTCTTGTTTTTCATCGATTCGCTAAGACCGTGAATGAACTGGGCGAAAATGATTCCCGAATTTCCCCTGGAGCCGGAAAGAGCCGCCTCGGCCATGCTGCGGCTAACATCGGCGACCGAATCATTCTGAGGGGGCTTCTTGACAATGGCGTGTATCGTGGAAACCAGATTCGTTCCGGTGTCTCCATCCGCCACGGGAAACACATTGATACGGTTCAGATGAGCCATATGGGCCATGACTCTTTTTCTGCCGTGATAAAAAGCGTAAAACAGTTTCTGACCATCGATATGGTCTTTTTTCATGGGAAATCTCCCTTTGTAAAGTTCCAAACCGGTCATTCAGGGGGTAAAAAATGGTTCTGATTATCGTTTTCTCCAGCCCGGCTGCTTCTCATTCTGAAATCGTTTGCTTATAAATCCCTCGAATAAAACATTCTTTTATTATACGATTTTCCGGCCATTCAATCAAGTCCCATTTTCTTTTTTTCAAGGAAATGGAGAAATCCTCATGGAAATGCGAAACCGCCTGCAGAACATATCGATGCAGGCGGTTTCACGATTTGAAAGACAATTTATTTTTTCGGCGGAGTCTTGTCCGGATAAGGTGGAACAGGCGGAAGCGATTTTTCCAGTGTGCGGAGCTCCTCCATGATCTCTTCGATGGCCCTGTGCAGCTGCTCATCGATTCCGGCATACTCCTTGACAGGATCATTGTCCACAAAAATATCCGGCTCCACGCCATATCCCTCGATGATCCAGCCCTTACCCTCCGGATCGTAGGGAGCGAACTCCGGTTTTCTCAGGTCCGTGCCGTCCAGCAGGGGCAGCGGGCCCCGAATGCCGACCACACCGCCCCAGGAACGCTTGCCGATGAGTTTTCCCATTTTGTAGTATTTGAAACGGTAAGGGAACAGGTCTCCGTCCGAGGCGGAAAACTCATCCAGCAGACAGACTTTGGGGCCCCATATCATCTCTCCGGGATCCGTCGCCGGCGCCGTATTGCGGGCCATATCCACCATGGCGATCTCGCGCCGCAGCCGCTCGATAATCATGGGAGACACATTGCCCCCGCCGTTTCCGCGCACATCGATGATCAGGGCTTTCTTGCGCAGCTGTGGATAGAAATATTTTACAAACTCATTGAGGCCCGCGGGAGACATATCGGGAATATGCAGGTATCCCACCTTTCCATTCGTCGCTTCCGCAACTTTGCGAATGTTGGTATGGACCCAATCCAGATAATACAGATTGGATTCATTGGAAACGGGGATCACAACCACTTCACGCGCCCCTTCCAAAACAGGCCGGCTGTTGATCTTGAGCACGGTCTGTCTGCCGGCTGTATGGACCAGAGATTCATAAATATTGACTCTTTCCGCAACAGGAACGCCGTTGACTGCCAGAATGTAATCCCCTTCGGACACATCGACTCCCACTTCAATAAGCGGAGAGCGCAGGGATTCATCCCAGTTGCGTCCGGGCAGGATCCGAACGATTCGATAGGCTCCGGAAGGTTTATGACGCTCAAGCTCCGCGCCGAGAAGCCCGAGAGGAATCCGTTCAGGAGAAGGCATGTCCCCTCCGTTGACATAGGAATGTCCCACGCTCAGTTCGCCCAGCATCTCTCCAAGCACGTAGGTCAAATCGGCGCCGTGGTTGACATGCGGAATCAGAGGACGGTACCGGTCTGCGGTCTTTTCCCAATCCAGGCCATGCATGTTGGGCGCGTAGAAAAATTCACGCATCTGGCGCCAGACTTCCTCGAACACCTGGGCCCACTCCTCATGACGGTTCAGCTTTTTTTTCAGGCCAGAAAGGTCGAGGGGTTTTTCGATCTTCACGGGTGCCGAAGGCAGGGGAATAACGCCATATTTTCCCTGATGCGCGATCAGCATCTTCTTGCCGTCCGCAGACACTTCGAATCCGTTGACGGAACCCAGTTCGGTTTCCTTGCGGGCTTCCAGATCGTACATGAGCAGCACCGGATGCTCATCCGTCCTGCCGCGCCGGAGGTAGTAGAGTTTGTCTCCCGCGGAAGCCAGACTGCCGTACGCCGCGGCCTTGATCGGCATATCGACAATTCGCTCCTCCAGCCCTTCCAGATCCACGGCAAGTTCCTTTTTATCTTCTTTCTTCCCGGCCTTGCCGCTGCCATCCTTCTGATTCTCTTCTTCAGAACCACCGATCTTGACCTCGTCATTCCTGGGGAGAAAAGGAGATTTCACGGATTTCGAAAGGGTCAGCAAATAGATCCTCGACATATCCTGATAAATATGATTCCACTCGGTCCAGCTGTATTCGGGATTGAAATCGCGGTTGGACACGAAGAACAGGTATTTTCCGTCCCGGCTGAACTCGGGCGAGGACGAAACATGCCACACATCCGTGACCGGAGTGGCCTTGCCTGTATCCAGTGAGTACAGATAGATGCGATTCGGTGTCTCCACTTCCGGCATGGTGAAAGCGATCCAGCGGCTGTCCGGCGACCAGGTGTACTGACGGATCTCAAAAGCCTTCGAATGTGCCACTTCCGTCATCTTTTTGGAATCGATATTCACCATGCGAAGCCTCTGACGGCGATCGGCCCAGAGCAGCTTCTTGCTGTCGGGCGACCAAACGGGCTGGTATTTGTAGGTTTCTCCTCCCCTGGTTAACTGTATCGGTTCTCCGATTCCGTCCTGAGGCATGATATATATCTCGTCTTCACCCGTCGCGTCGGATACAAACGCGATCCATCGTCCGTCCGGAGACCATTTGGCGCTGCGCTCATGAATGCCCGACGTATTTGACAAAATGCGCGTTCTGCCGTGTTCGGCCGGAACGGTATACAAATCCCCCCTTGCCACAAACAGGGCGCGAGCGCCGTCCGGAGCGATCTCAAACTGCTGGATGCGATCGTTGACATCGATCAGAACGGGACGCGCCGGAATTTGATCGTTCGCGATCATCACCGGAACTTTTACCGCCTCTTCAGCAGCCAGATCGAAGCGGTAAATATATCCTCCGTACTCAAAAACAATGGCATCCACACCCAGCGAGGGGAATTTGATATCGTATTCCGAAAAATCGGTCAGTTTTCGGACATTTCCGGAATTCAGATCGTGAACATACAGATTCATGCGCATATTGTTGTCACGGTCTGAGAGGAAATAGATTCGATCGCCGTGCCACATGGGAATGATATCCTGGGCCGGATGATCGGTAAGATTGGTCACGCTGCCGGCCTTGAAATCATAAATCCAGATGTCATCGGCCATGCCGCCCCTGTACCGCTTCCAGGTCCGGAACTCACGAAAGATGCGGTTGTAGGCCATTTTGCCGCCGTCTGAAGAAAAGGAGCAGAATCCGCCTCGCGGAACCGGGATCTGATCCGGAAGATCCCCCTGAAGTGAAACCGTATACAGCTGCCCGTTGAAATCGTTGTAGGACTTCATGCGTGAACGGAAGATGATTTCATCCGTACCCGGCTTCCAGCCCATGACGATGTTGTTGGGTCCCATGCGGTCGGAAATATTGTCACGCCCGAGCGTGGATGTGAACGTCAGACGGCGGGGAACACCTCCCCGGGCGGGCATGATGAAGACCTCTGTGTTTCCGTCATACTGGCCGGTGAAGGCCACCGTTCGACCGTCTGGTGAGAAGCGCGGGAAACACTCATATCCCGTGTGACTCGTAAGCCGCCGCGCGATGCCTCCCTTCGAATCGACCGTATACAGATCGCCGGCGTACCCGAAAACAATCTGATCCTGATACACCGCCGGGAAACGAAGCAGTCGCGCTTCTTCCATGGCATAAAGAATTTGTACCGCCATCAAGCATAGACTCACCGCCAAAAACCGTTTCTTCATGGCTGCCTCCTGTCATTGATTCATTTGATTTTAATGCACAAGAATTTCCCGTGCCGGTCACCCGGCATCGATCTTGCCTGTCAATTCCGCTTTCTGAATTTCTCAAACAGTTCGGTATCCTTTGTCTCAAGAGAAACCCTGTTCCCTTTTATGAACAGATACCGTATCTGCGTCCGCATCTCAAGAATATCTCCATCCGTTACCACCACATTGGCCAGTTTTCCGGGTTCCAGGCTGCCGATCCAGCGGTCAACCCCGAAAATCTGGGCGGGATACAGGGTGACGCCCTTTAACGCCTCGTCACGGTCCATGCCGAAAGCCGCGGCTGTTCCGGCCTGATAGGGCAAATTTCGGGCGTCCGCAGCGCTTCCGGTCAGAAAGGCCACTTTCACCCCGGCTTTGCTGAGAATCCCCGGATTGGCGTATATCGCGTCATAGGGATCCCGGGGTCCCACGGACCGGAAAAGAGACCCCACCAGAACAGGGATATTGTTCTCGCGAAGCAGATCCGCCACCTTCCAGCCTTCGACCACGCCCTGAAAAACAGCGCGTATGCCGGTCTCCCTGACGAATGCCACGGCATTCTCGATGTCTTTTGCCGTGTTCACACAGATAATTGCGAGCCGTTCACCCCGGACAAGCGGAATCAGCGCCTCGAGCATGACATCATGAAGAGGAGCTCTCAGGCCGGGATCTTTATAATGGGCCCCGATCGCATCGGCATAACGTCCGGCCTTGAGAAGCAGATCTTTCAGGCCTTGTATCTGTTCCTCGGTCCGCTTTTCCGTCGGTGTCTCCCCTCCGCGGCCGCGTCTCCGTGAGCCTGATGGCGAAGGCAAAGCGGGAAAGTTAATCCGCATCGCGATGGAGGGTTCCAGAACCATTTCATGAGCCGTCCACCCGTCCAGATTGATCAGGGCGCACTGACCGGACACCACGCCACCGTCCGGCGCAACCAGTGCCGTGGTGATCCCGTTCACCCGGGTAACGGGTATATGCACCGAATGGGGATTGATCGCCGCGATCGCCCGTATGTGGGGATTGTAAAGACCTGTTTCGGTCACGTCCACAGTGGCCTGAACGGCCCCTACTTCGGTCAGGCCCAGAGTCGAGAAAGCATCGATGAGGCCGGGATAGACCCATAACCCGTCTCCCTCAATAAGGGATGCATCGGCGGGGATGACGGCATCCGGTCCCAGTGATTCAATAAAATCTTCACGGACAATCAAATGACCTTTTTCAACGACCGGTCCGCTCACCGGAATCAGCCTGGCACTGCGAATCGCCCAGGTTTCACCCGCAGCGGGAACAGCCAGCGTCAATAACAGGCCGATAATACCGTTGAAGATATGATTTTTTTTCATGAGGATCCTCTTTGATTTCATGCGTTTTCCTGAATACTTGGCTCACTCACGGGATTCCAGCATTCCAGCCGCTGTAGCAACGTGATTTATGTCGAAATAGATCTCGCCCTCGATGAGCGTCATCTCCACTCTGGAATAGACACTCAGCGGATGCCCGTTGAAAATGGCCAGATCGGCATCCTTGCCCGGTTCAATACTGCCGACCCGGTCATCAATGCCGAGCATGATCGCCGGATTCAGCGTGATGGTCTTCAAGGCCTCGAGTTCGGACATGCCGCCGTATTTCATGGTTTTGGCCGCATCCATATACAGACGCCGAACCCGTTCTCCGCTGTCCGAGTTGATGGTGACCACCACGCCGTGAGCAGTCATGAGCGCGGCATTGTATGGAATGGCATCAAACGCCTCCATCTTGTAGGCCCAGGCATCCGAGAAAATGGACGCGATCGCGCCGTGTTCGGCCAGTTCCGCGGCGATTCGGTATCCTTCCAGACAGTGTTCGAAAGAGCCCACCTTGAATCCCAGTTCATCGCCCAGGCGCATCAGCATCAGCATCTCGTCGGCCCGGTAGGCATGACAGATAATGGTCAGTTTGCCACGCAGAATATCGGCCAGAGTCTCGAGCCTCAAATCACGGCGGGGAGGCATCAGATTCTTTCGGTTCTCCCAGGGTCCCGGCTTGATCTTTCCGGCTTTCCTGGCTTCATACTCTTCCCAGCGACGCATGTAATCCCGGGCCTCGGTAAAGGCGAGCCGTATGGTTGCCTCGATACCCATGCGTGAATTCGGAAAGGGATCCTCCGCGCGAAGTCCGCCGACCCGTTTGGGATTCTCACCGAGCGCGAATTTGATGCCCCATCGAACATTCTCGAGAAGAAGTTCCTCGGCCGGTTTTCCGAACTTGAGTTTGATGACCGCATTCCGGCCGCCGATCACGTTGGCACTGCCGTGCAACGTGTTGACGACCGTTACGCCTCCGGCCAGGGCTCGCTGAATGGTAATATCATCCGGCCGAATGACCTCGTGAATGTTGATCTCGGGCGTGACCTGCCCCGTGGCCTCATTGATTCCTCCTTCCGAAGCCATATGAGAATGGGAATCGATGATGCCCGGCATCACGGAGAAGCCGCTCGCATCGATCACGCGTGCCGCGGCGGGAACTGAAACCGAATTGCCCACCTCCTGAATTTTCCCGTTATGAATCAGGATGCTGCCCCGATCAAGGGTCTCCCCGGTGATTGTGAATATCGTCGCGTTTTTGATGAGCAGAACCTCTCCGCTTCCCTCGACAAAGAGCCCGCCGTAAAGAGTCTGAAATCCCGTCACAAGCGTCAACCAGAATGTTGTCATTGTTTTACTCATGAATGCCTCCGAAAATAGCCGTTGATTCATTCCGGATATTGAATTCCATCCCGGGTTTTTCACCGCTCCAGCCGGCCTGTCCCATGGGCCCCATGTCCAGAGTGCCTTTCACGGTGTTTCCGGTGACCGTGCCCGTGAAATAGAGATCAACAGGCTGAGGCCCGAGGGGCAGTGACACCGTGAAATCAAGGGTATTTCCGCTGACAACCCCGTTTCGAATCTCGACTTCCCCCATGGGACTGACCATTCTTCCGGTCAATGTCTCTTCTTTCTGGGAGAGTATCAGAGTAAAGGGCTGTTCTCCATCCGGGGTCACCGCCTTGCAGTCCCAGCGCCCCGTGACGTCCACTTCGGCTTTGGCAGGCGTCTTTTTGGATTCCTCGATCCTGAATTTCTCCCCATCGATGAATACAAACCGCGGAAGCGCTTCCTTGTCATGCCACTCCCGGTTCATGATCACCAGATTGGCGATTTTCCCGGCCTCGATGCTGCCCAGCTGTTCCGCAACACCCAGGAGTTTGGCCGGGCGGATGGTCATGGATTCGAGAGCCGCGTTCGCGGGCAGGCCGTGCTCTACCGCCTTCCGAATATTTTTAAGAAAGTCGCTTCCGGAAGTCCCCCATGAACCGAATCCATGAAGTACACCCGCCTCATTCAGAGCCGCTCCGTTGGCATAGACATCCACCCAGGGTTTTTGCTCCTTCCTGATCGTGTCCTTGCGGGTTTCGGCTGTTTTTCCGGCTCCGCCGGGCAAAGGATCGGTTTCGAGAAGCCAGGCGTATCCGGTTACTTCCTCGGGTTTTGGATAATTCACGGTCATGATCGCGGGCAGATTCGCTTCCCGAAGGCGGTCGACGACCCGCCACCCCTCGTTGACTCCGCTGAGAATGGGCTGCAGATTGAATTCAGCCGCCAATTTCAGGGCCCGCTTGATTTCATTTTCCGTATTCACCTGAATGATCAGGGGCCGGATTCCGTCAAAAACCGGAAAGATCGCTTCCAGAGGCTCATTGACGGTCGGCCGCCGAATACCCCGTTTCTGCTGCTCATACTGGCGCAAAAGCCGCTGATGGTGCAAAGCGTCCAGAAAAGTCTGCCGCTGAAAGGCGATGACAGCCATCAGAGTATTGGGATATTGTCCGGGCTGCCTGTCGTATCCCATATGCAGACCCACCGGTGATTTCACGACCATGGAACGGGCATCGGCTCCGGCCAGATTGATCAGAGTGCTCTGGCCGATGAATACACCGCGCGGCGGAATGGTCAGCACCGTGGTCACGCCCTGATTGCGCATTTTGTCGATACTCTGATGGTCCCGATCCAGCAGGCCGGCGGCCCTGATATGAGCGTCCGAAAGCGGGATTCGCAAGCTTCCGTTTCCTGCGGCCCCGGCACTTTCCGGCGCTTTCAGTCCGATGCTGCCGTGCGCGTCGATGAATCCCGGATAGACCCTTAACGTATCGGCTTCGATAATCTCGTAACCCGCAGGAATGTTTATATTCGTCCCAACCGCCTGAATGATGCCGTCCTGAATCAGAACCACCCCGTCGACTTTGCCCCGGGTCACGGTGTGAATGTGCCGCGACCGGATCGCGTACCGATCCATGTCATCGCCATGGAGCATATTCATCAGGACGATGAGCCCTATTCCTGCCGCCTGGATGAACCAGCGGCCTGTCAGCCGAGTATTGATCATAACTCCTCTCCTTACTACATTGAAAATGGGTGTTTTTTCCAATCAGGTTGCTGTATTCCGAATCCAGGAAGCGGAAATGACGTGAACAATCCTAGCGCATCAGAATCCATTTGCGCACTTCAACCCGGGTACCGGATTCGAACCGGCATACATACACGCCGCTGGGCAGATGATCGCCGCGGTACCGGACTCGATGCGTTCCGGCCGGCCGCAGCCCTTCATCCAGGAGGGCCACCCGCCGGCCCGTCATATCATACAGACCGATACGAACCCTGGCCGGCCGGCTCAAATAATAATCCATGCGGGTTTCGGCGTTGAAGGGATTGGGAACGTTCTGTTCCAGCCGGAACACCGGTTCCATACCCGTATTGTCCGCCTGCACACTCGTGATTCCGTTCCGGAACACGACATCCATGCTGTCTGTGCTGCTGTTTCCCCATTCATCGCGGGCTTCCACGTAGAACCGGTAGGGTCCGTCGGGATAATCAGCCGTGGCAAAGGCCCGGTCCTCCTCCTGAAGAGTCAGACAGGTGTCTCCGTCGTCATGAGTCAGAATATGATAATAGTTCCGGTTCAAAGACATCCACGAGCTCGCGCGCAGGTTGTCATCCTCCCTGTAGAGAATCCGGGCATAGGGAGTGTACCAGCTGCTCGCGTAGAAAGGATAGGCGTGATTCAGCCGATGACCCGTAGTGCGCGGAAAGATGAGCGCGCGATCCGGCAGGCTGCGCACCCAGTAATACGTTTCATAGGCCGGCTGCTGCCAGGGTGAATCGCCCACATAATCGTGCAGCTTGACGATCAGATCCACATCGCCCCAAAGGCTGTCCGGATCGAGATAGCTCCAGTTCATGTTGTTCGTAAACAGCATTTTTCGGCCCGGCCGCACACTCGAAAAGACCGGCGCCGTAAAATCCGAATCCGGAGCCATGACCAGAAGAGGATTGAAATTGATGCCCCATTCGCCGTCGTCATACCGCCATATGAGACCGTGATCCCGAATATTGACAAAATGGATATGCCCCCAGTCCTGATACCACTGCACAATGTCCCCCAGATAATCGTAACGCGACACGGCGTCGCCCACATCCACCTGAATGCTCCCTTCGACGAGATGGGCGTAAAGCCACCCGTCGCTCACGCCAACGGTCTGTATCGGAGACACCGCCAGCCGCCAGTACTTCTCACCGCCCAGGGTCAGCACGCATTTGACGAATCCATCCTCCACCGCATAAGTGGGTTCGTTCTCCGGCACGATGAGATCCAGTCCCTGATGCAGATAGGTGTACGTACCGGCCCCCATATGCTGTTCGTAGTAATTCCAGACCGTGGGCATTTGGTCGAAAGGCTGAAACATCCAGGGAAGCGCGTCTTCCTCTCCCTTTTTAAGACTTTTCCCGTCCGGCCGGCGAACCGAAGGCAGATCCCGCCTTGCCCCGTGAATCTGTTCCAGCAGAAAGCCGGACGAATCGAACCGGTAGACGAATCCCTGAGAAACCGTCTCGGTTCGTTCGTGAACGCCCGCCTCCCAGCCGGATTCCGCGGCTCGAAGATCCCGAAAAGACAGGGGTTCGGACAGAGCCAATTCACCCTTTGTTTCGAAACTTTCCCCGTCGTAAATGGTAAAACCGTGTTTATCGATGACCCCGATCCGTTTTCCGTCTTTCGACCAGCGAACCCGCCGAATGAATTGCGAATCGAGCTTTATCGATCCGGTGAGGCGGCCGTTCCGGTACACGGACAGCGTGCTCTCTCTCGTGAGCACCACGGCGTCACCCCCGGCATCGAAATCGAAACGGTCGGCTTTGGGAAGAAGCAGCCTGGCTCCTGTTTCGGGATAGAGCACATGAAAACCGCTTCGGTCGCCCACACCGAAGCGGTTTCCCGAAACCGAAAAGCCGAACAGACAGGCGCCGTGAAAGGTATCCGATAAAAGAAGCCGGCCCCGGCGGTCCACGAAATGCAGGGTCAGCTCGCCCCGGTCATGCCTCGCGTGATCCATGAACACCATGACACCGCTGTTGGAGATCATGAGGTCCGAACCCGGTACGATTTTCATCGTACAGATCAGCCGGCCGTGTTCATAGAGGCGAAGATTCTCCAGAATCCGTATCTCATCGGTGACGGCGGTCACGTCGTATTGCGCTCCGTAGCGCTGATTGCCGGACCAGACAGAATAGTCCGGATTCGAAGGCATGGACAGGAACACGCCGTTGAACGAAACCGCGCCTTCTCTTGCCTGGACCGGCTGATTTTTTACGAAGAGGATTAAAACAATCAATCCCAAAACAGGTTTTCCAAGAAAACGCAACATCGGGCCTCCCTTTGAACCCGGGCAATCCATTTCATCCGATCCGCTCGCCTTATCGCAGCAGAATCATTTTCCGGGTCAGAATCTGTGAAGGTGTCTGCATCCGCAAAAAATACAGCCCGCTGCTCACGGCCCGGCCCGAAACATCACGGCCGTCCCATCGCACTTCATGCCGTCCCGCTTCGCAAGGTCCCTGATACAGAACCGCGACACGCCGGCCGGACGTGTTGTAAACCGCCAGTGTGATGGAAGAAGGCGAGGAAATTTCAAAAAACACCCTTGTCCCGGCGTTGAACGGATTGGGATGATTCTGCGCGAGAGTGAAACGCAGGAGCAATTCGGACGGATCCTCTTTGACATGCGTGGTCTCAACCAGATCCATGGTGACGGGCACGGTAATGATGGATGAAGCCAGCGTATTGACCTTTATTCGAATGCGCCCCTCATAATGTCCCGCGGCCATTCCATGGGTGTTCGCGATGACGGACAAATCCACATCTCCCAACGGGCCGATCCGCCCTACGGAGACCGGGGCCCTGAGCCAGCCGGCCGGCTTGCTGCCGTATCCCTTGACCCGCATACCCCCGGTTTCATCCGCGGAGTTCTCGAACAGTGTTGTCCCCCCGTCATAAACATGAATATCGTCCACCAGAAAGCCGATCAGTTCCGGATCGTCCAGTGTGCAGTAGCCCATATCGGAAGCGAAAGCGAAACGGATCACCGCCTGGGAACTCTTGAAGGATGAAAGATCGAAGTCCGCTTCGGTCCAGCCGTCCAGCCAGCCCACCCATCCGGGAATCCAGTTTCCCATGTTCCATCCCTCGGTCGCTTCGCCGAAAGACCACAGGCTCTCGGCGTTGTATTCCGGGGCTGTGGGCCGAACGACCGAGAAATTGGATCCTCCGTCCGTGGAAACCCACACATTGCAGCCATCCCAACCGTCCCACCCCGGCGGTTCGCCGCCGGGCTCTTCCACCACATAATAGACCTGAAAGGAAAGCCGCGGAGAGGTCGTTGACGACAGATCGATAACCGGGGTATCCAGATACTGAAGCACGTGATTCTGATATCCGCCGATGGCCGAATCGCCGCACCACCAGGACATGCCGTCATAGCTGTGCCGGTTTGAGGCATGCCAGTAGACCGGTACTTCATCATTGAACAGCGTGTACTCCACGCCTCCGCTTCCCGTATTCTCCAGGTTCAGAGTCAGCGCGAGCGTATCTCCCGCATTGCCGGAGAATGCCAGTGATGACGGCGTCACCCGCAGTGGATTGACGTTCAGAACCTCATCATAGATAAACGGCATATACTTTCCGATACCGCAATTTCCCCATTTGATGCGGAAATATCCGTTTTCGCCCCAGTACGGCCCCCAGCTGTTCTTGCAGGTCCAGGAGGAGTCCGCGTCGTTCCATCCCACGATGAGCACCGCGTGACCGGTCAGTCTCTGACCCCAGGCATATTCATAAACCCCGCCCGAGTACCAGTAAAAATCCTCATAAACGATATAGGAGGCCGATACGGGATGATACATCAGCGCGTTCTTGATGTTCTCCACAGTGGGCTCCTGCAAGGTGATGTACCCCCAGCCTGCGATGCTCTCGGCGCGTGAC
The DNA here is from genome assembly GCA_011388275.1 of bacterium. Taxonomy (GTDB): domain Bacteria; phylum Zhuqueibacterota; class QNDG01; order QNDG01; family DSAB01; genus DSAB01. The sequence goes on from DSAB01000056.1 coordinate 33,555, forward strand.
TGCCAGTCCGCGCAGCTTTCCGAGCATAATTTGTCGTCTCTGCCCGCGTACGGAAAGCACGTTTCGTCCGGAATGCCGTAATAGACCGCGTAGTCCAGGGCGTCTTCGATATATCCCCCCTGCTCACAGTTTCCGGTTGCCACACAGCTGAGCACATGCTGTTCGGAAAGATCGATCTCCGTCAAAGGAGAATCATTGTAAATTTTCCACCAGCTTTCGATCTGGGCCGTGGCCGAAAATATCCAGCAGCTGCCGCAATTGCCCTGGTTTTTCACCGATGTCAGCCAGTCGCCGTCATGATTCCGCCAGTCGAACGAAGCGGGCAGCTCCGCGGCCGCGGGAGGCAGTTCGATTTTTCTTTCCAAAGCCTCCTGCGGGCTGCGCGGCCCCGGCCGGGTTCCGAGCAACGCCCGCTGACCGGCCGAATCGAGGCGGGTCACCCAGCTCTCGCCGGCCTGCCACGACGCATTCTGCCGCTTGATGGCCCGGCGCACGGATTCGATGTCGATCCGTTCCTGGGCCGCCAGGGGCAGAAGCATCACAAAAAACAGAATGGCGGTCAGTCTTTCTCGTTTACGCATTTTCATCTCCTCGGGTTTCTCCGATTGGTTCATCCGTATGGGCCCTCCAGAAAAATCGGGCTTACTCTTTCTGAAGGCTGCCGGTTTCCTCCCGCTGCCTGCGGGCTTCGAAGAAAAAAAGAGCCGCCGCCACAGACACATTCAAAGAGTTGATCCGTCCCCGCATGGGCACGGAGGCCAGAAAGTCGCAGTGTTCGCGGACCAGACGCCTCAGTCCTTCGCCTTCGCTTCCCAGTACGATCGCCGCAGGCCCCCTGAAATCCATCTCCGCATAGGATCGGGGTGCATCTTCACAGGCGCCCACCACCCACAATCCCTCTTCTTTCAGGTATTCGAGACACCGCGTCAGATTGGTCACACGCGCGACGGGCACATGCGCCGCCGCTCCGGCCGATGTCTTGAAAACCGCGGGTGTCAATGAAACGCCGCCTTGTTTGGGAATCACGACGCCATGCACACCGGCCGCGTCTGCGGAACGAAGAACCGCCCCGAAATTACGCGGATCCTGAACTCCGTCGAAAATGACCACAAGGGGAGGTTCGCCCAGTTTTTGGGCAGAATGAAGTATATTTTGAGGTGAACGGTATTCAGGAAGATCCACTTCCAGAGCGATATTTTGATGAGCGGCACTGCCCGTTAAAGCGGTCAGTCTGCCGCGGCTCATGCTCTGTACGGGCAAAGCGAGCTTTTTTGCCAGATTGACAAGGGATTCCGAAGCATCGGCTGTTAAAAGAGTCCGCGCCGGCAAACGGGCTTCCAGCCATTCCCGAACCGCGTTCTTTCCGTAAACAACGCCTTTCATGAAGATACCGAATCTGCGTCAAAACAGGAAACTCCCTGTACGGAGAGAATTTCACCGAAATAAACGCGGTGATAATCGCCGCCGGGATAGTTGGATTCGATATCCGAATCCAGAAACTGTTCCGGTTCCAGGTCGTACCGGTAAATCTTGCGCGCGCCGATCATCAGTTCGGCCTCCTCGAAACCCGGCGCCTCCACTCCGGGGCAGGCGGCGGCATGGAGTCCGGAACGCGCGATCTTGTCCTCATCACGGCCCGACACGCTGCCCAGCAGCTGCAGCGCCTCCCGAAAGGCTTCGGGAAACGCGCACAATGTGAAGGTATCATACTTTTCCATAAACGTGTAGGTATGCCGGCTGGGCCTCACCACCACCTGAACAAAGGGGCGATGCCACATGGTGCCCAGGCTTCCCCAGGCCACGGTCATGGTGTTGAAATGCCCGCTCCGGAAATCACCGCTCGTTAAAAGCAGCCATTGATGATTCCATAAAAAATGCGGACGAACCAGCAATCGATCAACAGGGATGGAAACAATCATGAAAGATTCTCCTTGCCGGTCAGAACTGTCCAGACTGGATCATGACCAGAGTGCACGCCTTGACCGCCGGAATGCCCGCCGCCTCGAGACGCTTTTCCAGCTCGTCGAATTCGGTTCCCGGATTGAATATCACGCGTGCGGGATTCAGGGCGACAATTTCATCGACCAGTGCCCGGCATCGAAGGGGACCGACATACAGCGTGAGTGTATGCACCGGTTCGTGAATATCGGAAAGTCTCGAAACCGCCGTCAGGCCCTCGATGTCGGTTTCCCGGGGATTCACCGGAATGACACGAAATCCGGCCCGCTTCAGCATTCGAACGGCCATATTGGCATAGCGATCCGGATTGGAACTGGCGCCCAGAACCGCCACGGGCATCGATCCGTTCATCGCTTTTCCGGTTTCTTCAGGCCGCTTCATTCAGCATCCCCTCAGGAATATCATGGTCATATCGTCATTTTGCGGTGCGTCTTTGACAAAACTTCTTACATCGGCGATAATCGCCTCATAGAGCGCTTCAACCGGAAGATCATGATTTTTCAGAACGCACTGTTTCAGCCGCTCTTCACCGTATTCATTCTGATTCCGGTCCATGGCCTCCGTAAACCCGTCGGTATAAAAGACCAGCAGATCTTTACTGGACAGACGAATCGTCTCTTCCTTCACCGCATTCTCGAATTGAGGGCCTGAATCCAGGCCCAGTGCGATGCCTTCGGGTTCCAGCAGGCGAATATCCGATGTTTGATGGCGATAATACAAGATGGGATTGTGTCCGGCCCTGGAATAATTCAGGGTGCGCTGTTTCGAATCCAGAACCGCGTAGAAAAGACTCACGAACGCGTTGCGGTCGATCGTCCTGTAAAGGAGATTGTTGATTTTGATTAAAACGTTCCGCGGCGAGAGCTTGCCGTTCGCGTAGGACTGCACAATCCCCTTGGTCAGTGTCATGTATATAGCGGCGGGAACGCCCTTGCCCGAGACATCTCCGATGACAATGCCGAGACGATGATTATCGAACTCGATGAAATCGAAATAGTCTCCCCCCCCCTCTCTGGCCGGAAGACACATGCCCGCCACTTCGAATCCTTCGATCCGGGGCCGGGTTTTCGGCAGCAACCGCATCTGAACCTGCCGCGCGATCTCCAGCTCTTTGGACATGCGCACTCTTTCCGTAATGCGCCGGATATGAGCCGGAATCGACGGCCCTGAATAAATAAATATCTCCCTTCGAATCAGTCCGCCGATGGCCAGAAACAGGGGAATGAGAAGAATAAACAGACCCAAAAGACCCGTTTTTAACAAATCGGGAGACCGGCTGTATAAAAAAGGCAGGCAGTGGAAGACGCCGACCAGAGTAAAGTTGGCAAAGATAACCGTCAACAAATCATATTTCCAGAACAGAAAACCGAAACAGAGACCGAGAATAAACATCATGGCCAGGTTCAACCCCATGGGGCTCAATGAAACGGCGAGTCCCCAGAAAGCCAGCGAATACACGGCAAAAGCGGCTGAAGTGAGAACCGCGGTCAGGAAATAAAACCGGATCCTTTGTCTGAGGTAAAGATTCCCGAAAAGCCGAAACACCAGTTCCGCCATGAGGCTGTTGGGAAGCGCGATGACAAACGGCAGAAGAAATGCTCCCTGAACGGGCAGCAGGGTGGAAAATCCGTCGACAATCAGCCGTCCGCTGAACACTTCGAGGCCGATCCAATACAAGACAGCCGTGACTCCCAGGAGAAAAGCACCGGACGCGTATCCCTGAACCGCCGCCCGGGCGTAGGAAACGGTCATCCAGCGTCCGTTGAAGAGACCGTCCAGAGCGGTGAATTTATCCGCGTACCGCTCCCGGCCCAGAGACTCTCCCACGCTCCAGGCCGCGAATCCGAACAGGGTCAGAACGGGACGAATGACCAGGAAAAAGAGACAAAATATAAAGAGACCGACGCCGATTTCACTCAATTCACCCAGTTGGGTTCCCTGGGTGTGGACGGAGAATTTCAGGACGGCCTGAACGACAAACGCGGACCAAACAATCAGAAATATGAGACTCCCCCGGCGAACCTCCGCTTCGCCCTGATGGTATTTCTTCAGAAATACGATCAGGACGACCAGGCCGACGAGCAGGAAGAAAGAGAGGGAGACGACATAGACCATGAAAAAGGCCTGTCCATTCTCCTTTTTGATGGCCGTGGACGCCTCTTCCGGAGGCTGAAATTGTATATTGACCAGGCCGATTTTATCGCCCCTGACCTGCACGGTCAATTCCACCTGTGATTCACTGTACGGAAGGTCTTTCCTCCACTGAAACAGATGATCGGTTCGATGCTGCAGAGTCTGTGACGAAAACAGATGCCGGGTGAAATCGTCGAGAGAAATATCATGCAGCGAAAGAAACCGGACCGCCTGATCCAGAGCCTCTTGCTGCTCCAGACGGGCCCTGTCGGGTCTGGGCCACTTGAAAACAGCGGGGTATTCGTGACGAAAACCGGCGAAACGCCCGAATCCTGAAATCGAGACCCAAAATCGCTCCTGAGGCGCATTCCGGGGCAGATTGCGGAAAAACAAAACGACCCACTGGAAATCGATACCGTGATGAACCTTGTATCTGGACATGGCCTCGGCTGTTTCATAGCCGTATTTTTTCTGAAGAAATGTAAAGGCTTCGGCATCATGAACGAAGTAAACAAGATGACGGAAGGATTCAACGTCATGTCCCTGCTCATCGAGAAATCGGCGCGCCAGTTCAACGGCCTGCCTTCTTCCAATCTGCAGGTTGGCCGCCCTGGAGGGATAAAACCGGTTCAGCATCAGCAGCAGGAGGGCCGTTCCCGCAACCGCGGGAAGGATCCAAAGGGCCGAATGCCGATTTGGCAGCTTTGCGCTCATGGAATCACTGTCCGTTGTCCGATTATGAAAGCCCGGTCACATCGCCTTTTTCGTCAATATCGATTCTCTGCCCCGCCGGTTCAGACGGTAGCCCCGGCATGGTGGTCATGGTGCCGAGCAGAGGGTAAAGAAATCCGGCTCCCACAGACGCACGAATCTCCCGCACATAAACGGTAAATCCTTCCGGACGTCCTTTGAGCTTGGGGTCATGGGAAAGGCTCAGATGCGTTTTTGCAACACAAATCGGGAATTTATCCCAGCCGAGTTCCGTATACCTCTTCATCTGTTTCCGTGCCTTTGGGCTGTATTCCACATCTCTGGCCCCGTAAATGCGAAGAGCGATGGTTTCAACCTTCTTTTCGATGGGCCAGTGCAGTGAATAGAGGAATTTGAATCCGCACGGCTTGTCCACCGCTTCCGCGACAGCCCGAGCCAGCTCCTCTCCCCCTTTTCCGCCCTGAGCCCAGAGATGGCTTTCCACGGCGGCTTCCGCCCCCGCTTCCTCGGACTTACGCCGTATCACATCCAGTTCTTCTTCATGGTCCTGATCAAACCGGTTGATCGCCACTACAACCGGGACTCCATGAATCCGCACATTCTCGATCTGTTTCATCAAATTCCCGCATCCCTCTTCCACGGACCGGGGATCGGTTTCGAAAAGCTGAGGATCCAGCGGTTTGCCCGCCACCACCTTAAATCGGCCGCTGTGCATTTTCAGGGCGCGTACCGTGGCCACTAAAACCGCGGCACAGGGCTTGACACGCATGTTGCGGCATTTGATATTGAAACACTTTTCCGCTCCGATATCCGCTCCGAAACCGCTTTCGGTCACGACATAATCGGCCAGCTTGAGTCCGATGCGGTCAGCCAGAACCGAACTGTTGCCGTGAGCGATGTTGGCGAAAGGACCCGCGTGAACCAGCGCCGGCGTGTTTTCGAGAGTCTGAACCAGATTGGGTTTGATGGCGTCTTTCAGAAGAACCGCCATGGCGCCCGCGGCCTTGAGGTCTTCGGCGGTTACCGGTTTCTTGTCCCGTGTAAACGCCACCACGATCTTTCCGAGCCGCTTGCGTAAATCCTGCAATCCGGTAGTCAGACCGAGGATGGCCATGACTTCACTGGCCACGGTGATGTCCCACGACGCCTCACGGGGAAAACCGCTGCTCTTTCCCCCGAGACCGATAACGGTCTGACGCAGAGAGCGGTCACTGATATCCACCACGCGGGGCCAGCTGATTGAAAACGGATCCATATTCAGCGGATTTCCATGATGGATGGAATTATCGATAAAAGCGGCCAGCAGGTTGTGAGCGGCCCCGACGGCATGAATATCTCCGGTGAAGTGGAGATTGAAATCTTCCATGGGTACGACCTGTGAATAGCCGCCTCCTGCGGCCCCTCCTTTGATCCCGAAAGTGGGGCCCATGGAAGGCTGACGTATGGCGCAGAGGCTTTTTTTGCCTATACGGTTTAAAGACATGGAAAGCCCGATGGTCGTGACCGTCTTGCCCTCACCCAGGGGGGTCGGTGTGATGGCCGTCACATCCACATACCTGCCGTCCGGCTTGTCTTTCAAACGCTCCAGAATGGAGAGGTGTATCTTGGCCTTGTTTTTCCCGTACAGGTCCAGTTCGTCTTCCTGAATACCGAGTTCCGAAGCGACCTCGGTAATCGGTTTCAATTGAGAGGATTGGGCAATTTCAAGGTCGCTGATCATATAACCCCCGTATGATATTGAATGAATCGGTCATCTCTTGCGTCGTAAACGCCCTCACAATTTCCTCTACGTCTAATTTTGATTGTCATCATCCCCTGCAATGCTTGCCGAGACAATGACCACAACTTCGGTTGGGCTGTCTCCCCGGGGTCCACCTGTCTTGATTTTAGCGATTTTGTCCACGGTTTTTCGGCCTTCGATAACCTTCCCGAACACACAATATCCAAACTCATCCTGTGTGTTACCCCGATGATCCAATGCCGGGTTATCCACAGTGTTGATGAAAAACTGGGATGTCGCGCTGTTGATCTCCGGAGTCCGTGCATAGGACAATGTGTATTTTTTATTCTTCAGTCCGTTAGCGGCCTCATTCACGATGGGATCCCGGGTTTCTTTCCTGTTTCCGGCCGAATCGAACCCTCCGCCCTGGATCACGAAATCGGGTACTATGCGATGAAAAATAACGCCGTCATAAAATCCATCCCGAACATACTGAAGGAAGTTTTCAACAGAGACAGGCGCCTTGTCAGGATAAAGTTCGATCAACATTTCGCCCATGGTTGTTGTCATCAAAACACGGGGATTCTCCTCGGCCGCAGACGTCAACACTCCCGCCAGTAAAAACATCAGGATACAAGCACACAGATTCAGTTTCATAATCAAACACTCCTTCCTCGTTAACGATTTTCACCATGTATCGAAAAGCACTTGCGCCTTTCGGATCACTGCCGATTTCTCCGACAAGCCGCCGGTCCGATCGATATCCTCCTGAGCGGTTGCACCGATAAGATCGATTACATTCAACCCTTTGATCACTCTGCCGAATACAGTATGGCTGGTTCCCATGGGCTGCTCTTCCCGATAATCAAATTGATCATTATCCGATAAATTGATGAAAAACTGCGCTGTTTTACGTTCCATTACGGGTGTCCAGGCAAAAGCAATGGTTCCTCTTTTATGCGACAGGCCGTTATCGGCTTCCTGCACCAGTTCCGTGTTGGTCGCTTTCCTTTTGAGATTCACGGAGAATTCACCTCCCTGAATCAGCCATCCATCGATTACGCGGTGAAAAACGGTGTTGTTGTAAAAACCGGATTTCACGTACTCCATGAAATGGGACACGGCTATCGGCGCTTTTTCGGGAAACAGCTCGATATAGATGTCTCCGTGTGATGTATTCAGCACCACGATCGGACCCTTCGATCCCGATGGAATCTCCAAAGGGGGCGGTGTGTGGCACGCGCTCAGCCCGAGAACCGCCAGTATAAAAACCGTCGTAAATCGAACAGAGACCTCCATCACCCTCCCTCCCTTTTCGGAACTGCCGGACCGTGTTTCATAACAGAATGCAACTGTTCCCAGGTTTCTTCCAGAGCTTCTGAAATGACTTTTGTATGACCGACGATGGGCATGAAGTTGGTATCGCCTCCCCAGCGGGGGACAACATGAAAATGAAGATGTTCCTCTATTCCGGCTCCGGCCGTTCTTCCGATATTCATTCCGATATTGAACCCTTGTGGATGCATGACTTCACTGAGTGTTTTCTGCGAAAGATCGAGAAGGGCCATCAGTTCGAGTCGCGCCGGTTCAGACAGATCTTCAAGAGCCGCTGTATGCTGAAAAGGAACCACCATCAAATGGCCGTTATTATACGGATAACGATTCATGATGATATAAACATGCCGCCCTCTGTAAAGGATCAGATTCTTCCTGTCATCGGATTCAGAAGGCTTGGTGCAAAATATACAGCCCTCCTCTTTTCTCGTATTTTTAATATATTCGATCCGCCACGGAGCCCACAGGATGGCATCATCCACCCTGTCGTCCGGCCGGCATTTCCTATTTCTCCGCTTCACGCTCTTTCTCCGCTTTGGCTTCTTCAATGATCCGCGCCTCCAGTTCTCTGGGAACCGGCTCATAATGGGAAAAAGACCGGCTGTAAATACCGCGTCCGGAGGTAATGGATCGAAGGGTTGTCGCATACCGGTCCAGATCGGCCAGGGGAACCTGTGCCTTGATAATCTGGAAACGGCCCTGAGTGTCCATGCCCATGATTTTTCCCCGCCTGCTGGAAAGATCTCCCATAACGTCGCCCATGCAGGTCTCGGGAACTTTAACCTCTACGTTGTAAATGGGTTCCAGCAGGATGGGCCTGGCCTTGAGAAAGCAACTTTTAAACACTTCTCTCCCGGCTGTCTGAAAAGCGATCTCCTTGGAATCCACCGGATGCTCCTTGCCGTCATACACAATGGCTTTGACATCCACCACTTTATACCCGGCCAGGGGTCCCTCTACCAGAACGTGTTTGATTCCTTTCTCAATAGCGGGTATGAAGACTCCGGAAATGGATCCTCCCTTGACTTCATTTTCAAACGCGAAACCTTCTCCGCGGTCCATGGGTTCAATGCGCATCCAGACTTCCGCGAACTGTCCGGCACCGCCTGTCTGTTTTTTATGACGGTACTTGTCATCCGATTTGGCGGTAATGGTTTCCCGGTAGGGGACTTTGGGCCGTCTTTCGTCGACTTCGACACCGAACCGCTCTTTCAGTTTCTTGATGATCACTTTCAGATGCAGCTCACCCTGTCCCGAGATAATGGTCTGACGGAGTTCGGCATCATTCACAATAGTAAAACTGGGGTCTTCATCATGCAGCACATGCAGTCCGTTGGATATTTTTTCTTCATCGCCCCGGCTCTTCGGACTGATCGCCACACTGATTACCGGATCCGGAAATTGAATGGGCTTCCACACGATGGGATCGCGTTTGTCACACAAGGTATCGCCTGTGGATGTATGCTTCAGCTTGACCAGAGCGCCGATATCGCCGGCTTTCAATTGTCCAATCTCTTTCCGGTTTCTTCCATTGAGAAAATAGATCTGTCCAATCTTCTCGGTTTCCTGCTGCGTACTGTTCAAAACCTCGTTCCCGGACTGAATCGTCCCGGAATACATGCGAATCAGTGAAAGTTCTCCGACATGGGCTTCTGAAATCGTCTTGAAAACCAGCCCGCTCATCGGTTGGTCGGTTGACGCGGTTCTTTCCAGTTCCTCCTGAGATTTGAGTTTGTTGCCCTTCGGCACCGGTCGGTCGGAAGGGCCTGGCCCGTATTTACCGATGAAATCGAGAAGCGTCTTGATACCCAGATTTCTGAAAGCGGCACCACCCAGGAGAGGTTTGATCACACCGGACGCGATTCCCTTATGCAGCCCCTGAACGAGCTGCTCATCCGTCAGTGTTCCGGCTTCAAAATAGGATTCCAGAAGGGTGTCATCGCTTTCGGCTGCGGCTTCAATCAGTTTGTCACGAGTCTCGACAGCCCTCGCCTTGAACTCTTCGGGTATCTCGACCGAAGTGACTTTGCCGTCGCTCTCCAGGGTAAGAAGTTTCATGGAAAGACAATCCACTATTTTATTAAATCCTTCCCCGGAATTAACCGGAAACTGAACGGCCACCACTCCGTTGCCGTATCGGTCACGAGCGGAATTCAGGGTCTTCTCGAAATCAGCGTGTTCATTATCCAGACGGTTGGCGAAAAAGAGAAGGGGGATCTTGTATTCATCGGCAAATTCGATGGCCATCTCGGTTCCCACTTCAATGCCTTCGATGCTGTTCAATACAACAACCGCAAGGTCGGCTACTCTCAGACTGGCTTTGGTGTCACCGATGAAATCCGAATATCCGGGTGTATCCAGGATATTCATCTTCCATTCCTTCCATTCACCCTGAAGCAGCGAAGTGCTGATCGAGATCTTTCGCTCGATCTCGTCCGGATGATAATCGGACTGAGTGGTTCCATCGTCTATGGTTCCCATTCGATTGATCTCGCCCATATTAAAAACAAGCGCCTCCGCCAGTGTTGTCTTGCCGCATCCGCCGTGGCCTATAAGCACCATGTTTCGAATCTTGTCCACCATAAAATCCTTCACAGGCGTCCTCCTTGAATTAGCAATTTAGTGTTTTCTATATACATTCATCAACAGATTCTTCACCCTTTCACGCTGGATCCGGCCGTTGGGTCCCCGTGGCAGTGTTTCACAAAAATGAACTTTTTTCGGACATTTATACGCCGCGATTCGCTCCCTGGCGTATTCAATGATCTCTTTTTCCGTGATATCCTCTCCGTTCCTTGGGATCACGCAGGCATAAATTTCTTCACCATAAATCTTGTCCGGCAAACCAACGACCGCAACATCAGAAACTCCCGGATGACCGGCGATAAATTTCTCCACCTCCCTCGGGTAAACACTGAATCCGCTCTTGATAATCACGGCCTTCTTGCGAACCACGACAGCGGCATAGCCGTCTTCATGAAGCAAAGCCAGATCACCGGTATGCAGCCAGCCGTCGCGAAGCGTTTTCTCCGTGGCGGCAGGACGGTTCAAATAGCCTTTCATCACATTCGGCCCTCTGACAAGGATCTCACCGATCTGTCCCGCCCTGATTTCCTCCCCGCTTTCATCCACAATTTTCAGATCGATTCCGGGCAGGGTAAGACCGATGGATCCGGCCTTGCGCTCGCGGTTGGTACTGTTCAGAGTGACCAGAGAGCAGGCTTCGGTCAATCCATACCCTTCGAGGACGGCTGTCTTGAATCGTGATTCAAAGAGCTCAAGAACCTCCTGTTTGAGTGAATCCCCTGAAGACAAACAAAGCCTGACCGACTGAAAAAACGTACTTTTCTCACCGCTGATTTCCAGAATTTCCTGAAACATCGCAGGCACACCGATGAAACAGGTGCATCGTTCCTGCTCCAGAATTCGTATCCATCCGCCGGCATCAAAATACGGATGGAGCACCAATCGGGCCCCGACCTTGAGAAATGTTCCCATAACCAGGGTTTGACCCAGCGCCTGGCTGAATGGAAGTATCGCCGGCACGGAATCATCGGGGCCGATTTTAAGAAAAGAAGCCAGAATTTCCACACTGCTTCGAATATTGCCATGGCTCAGTTCGGCTCCTTTGGCCGTACCCGTCGTCCCCGCCGTATACATGACAACCGCGGTCCAGTCGTCATCGACTTCCACGTTTTCGGCGGAAGGCTCGCTGGTCTCCATTAAATAATTGACACGTGTTTCATTGGGTCCGGCTCTTTCGCCCAAAACCAGCATGTGTTTGCAATGTTCCAGGTCGCGCACGGCTTCCACCACTTTGTCCCGATATCCCTCCCAAAACAGAATGCCGCTGACTTCGGAATCTTCCAAAAGGATATGGATTTCCGGAGACATGCTCGCAACAGGAACCGGAACGAGAACAATGCCCAGCTTCAAACAGGCCAGAAAAGCCATGGGATAGTGCGGAATGTTCGGCAGCATCACAGCGATCCGCTCACCCTTTTGCAATCCCAGACGCTGAAGCCCGGTAGCCAGACGGCCGGCCGCATCGATCAGCGTCGAGTAAGACACGTGGTTTTGATTAAAGGTCAGTGCTGTATGATCGGAATATTGCAAGCCGGATTCTTCGAAAACCTGATACAGATTACCCACCGGATGTCTCCTTTATCCTTCCAATTATCTCATCGGCATTGTAGGAACTCCGCACAAAGGGACCGGCATGCACCCAGCGAATTCCCAGGGCCCTCGCCCTGGAGGCCGCTGTCTGGAAGGCTTCGGGATGAATATACTCAACAACCGGAACGCTGGTTTGAGAAGGAGCCAGATACTGCCCCAGGGTCAACACATCACAGCCCGCATTCGCCAGATCACCAAATACTCGAACCAGCTCGTTGAGATTCTCTCCCAAACCAAGCATGAGTCCGGATTTGGAGATAATTCCGGGACGAATTTTTTTACTTCGGGCCAAAACCTGCAAAGAGCGCCGGTAGTCGGCCTCGGGACGTATTTGAGGATACAGACGCGGTATGGTTTCCAGATTATGATTCAGAATATCCACTCCGCTCTGCAGAACAATCTCCAATAATTCGCTGCGTCCTAGAAAATCGGGAATCAACACTTCCACCGAGGTTTCCGGGCATCGGTCTCGAACGGCCCGCACTGTCGCGGCGAACTGCCCTGCGCCGCCGTCTGTCAGATCATCCCGGGTGACTGAAGTGATCACCACATGTTTCAGCTTGAGTGACGCCGTTACTTCCGCGATATGTTCGGGTTCCTGAATGTCAACCGGTTCCGGAACTCCCTTGCTGATCCCGCAGAAACCGCAATGACGTGTACACACATTCCCCAGTATCATGAAGGTTGCTGTGGGTTTCGAAAAACATTCGGAAATATTGGGACACCCTGCCGACTGGCAGACGGTATGCAGATGTTTTTCCCTTAATATTTTCTTGAGCCGCAGCACCTGTTCCGTATCCCGCTTCTCCCGCCGCATCCACGTTGGAAGCCTGCGTGCCGGTGTGCCGCCGGCCTGTACGTCGATCCTTTCCATAAATAAATATATTAAGAAATTGTTTGATGATAATCAAGTGAAACAATAAAAAAGCCGAATTTTACGATTCGCCGGCCGAAAGGTAAAACACGTCATTCAACCTGAATGATTCACAGATCTTTGAGTGAAATAAGAAGTTTCGGGAATGACAGCCCCCGACTCGTCCTTCCCGCTGTCGGATTCATGAATAATCCAGGCTAACCCGAATAATTCACGGAACTGTTGAGAGTCAAATAAAATCATATAAAACAATGATTTTATTTGACTCATAATTCTATTTGTGAATTATTCAGGCTAAATAAAAAAACGACGCTTTCGAAGTTTTTTATTGAGAGCCTCTCTTAATTTTTCAGCCGCCCGGGTTCCGCTCAGCATGATCTCTTCATGCTTGTGAAAATCCATCAGCTGGA